>CANHQZ010000017.1 GCA_947463125.1 Flavobacteriales bacterium
AAATCGCGTTCAATGGCAAATTCTATCTGCCGTTTCAACGCCAGCACCTGTCGGTCCAGCGTGGTTTTGTCCCAGTATAAATCCAAACCGATTTCACCCACGGCAATGTATTTTCTTTTGTCAAACCATGCCAGCAACCGGTCCAACTCCTCCTGCCAGTCTTCCTCTACATCGCAGGGATGCAAGCCCATCATGGGAATGCAATAGCCGGGATAGGTATCTGCCAGATGGTGCAAACGATCCACCGTTTCTTCATCCACATTCGGCATCAAAATCTGCTGCACGCCCTGTCTTTTCGCCGACTGAATCACTTCATCCAAATCCGGATCAAAATGCTTCAAATACACATGACAATGCGTATCTATCAGGCTCACCATTTGATTTTCTCCTTGTTCAGAAAGGAATCTATGCCTTTGATACAATCGGCGCTGCCACGGGCCTCCGCATTGAGCGAGGCGGCATATTCCAGCGCTTCATCCATGGGCATTCCGGGTATTTTGCGCAGTAACTGCTTGATATAGCTTACCGAGCCACCTGAAGTGGTCTCACAGAGCTGTTCGGCAAATGCCGAAACCTCCTGTGCAATGTGGTCATCGGAAACCACCTTGTTCACCAGCCCCAGCGCATGCGCTTCTTCAGCGGCAATCACTTTTCCTGTTAGCAGCAGTTCGCGCATGTGGTGACCTGCAATTCTATATTGTAAATACACCGCCACCAGCGCCGGCACAAACCCGATCTTGCTTTCGGTATAGCCAAAGGTGGCTTCGGGTGTGGCATAGCAAAAATCGCAGAGTGTAGCAAGACCGCAGCCGCCTGCCAGTGCCGGACCTTCAACCTGTGAAATAAACACCTTATTGCCGCGGTGAATCAAATCAAACAAATCACGAAGGCGGCGGGAATCCGCCAGGTTCTCCTCGCGGCTGAAATGCCTGATTTCCTGCAAATAGGCCAGATCGGCACCCGCACAAAAGGGCTTGTCTGCCGATTTCAGCACAATCACTTTAACGGCATCATCATGCAGCAAATGCTGAATGGCAGCGGTAAGTTCGCCCACCAGCTGCGGACTCAGTGCATTGCGCTTTTCGGGGCGGTTGAGCACCACATACCCCACGCGGTTTTTGATTTCGGTTATAACCAGTTCCACAGCACAAAGGTAATTAACCCTGTTTGATTCCAGCGCAGGTCTTAATCATAGGGCAAAACCACAAATTCGTTTTTCAACAGTTTCACAGCTGTTGCTTCCAAAAAACGGCGGTAGGATTGACGCGACAGGTTTTTTGTCACCATCAACGACGAGGTATCGGGCAACCACAAAAGATTTGCCAACGGCTTTCCGTTTTGATACAGACAACTGCTCCTGCTGCCGTGCTTCCAGGTCCGGTTTTCCGGTAAAGACACCAAACCTCCCGGTTCATAAAAGTGCCAGTGAACCTCCCTGATTCTATGGGCATTTTCATAATTGCGCATCAGCTGCCGCAAGGTATCCGCTCTGCCGTCGGTGATGGGTGGCGAAAGCACATCTATTCTTTGTCCGGTCTTAACTACAGAGGCCATTACTCCGCGGTTTTCAAATACAATAACCTCATTTGTCTTTTTTTCAAGCACCCAAAATGCTGTTCGTTTGCCAAAATACACCACCAGTGCCAGTCCCAGCCATAGGCTGTTGCGTGCCGTGAAACCCGTAAATAACGCATATCCATAAACGAATACCAACACAAACACCAGTACCATATCCCAGGCATCAAAACCAAAACCCGTATAGGAAGCGCCGGGGATTTTGGCCATAAACCGTGTGGGCACCATCAGCACGTCCAGGGCATAAGAAGTCAGCCAGGCCAAAAACACCCCTGCGTAAGGCACCCAGCTGAACATCACCACCGCAATGCCCATGAAAATCACCACTGTACTCACAGGCACAATGAAAATATTGGCAGGAATGAATAACAGCGGAAAACTCTTAAATACAAACAGTGTTACCGGCAAGGTACCTAACGTGGCAGATATGCTCACCAGGGCCAGCTGCCAGGCACCGCGCAGGATGCTGTTTTTTGGCTCATATTTTTCGTTTAGCAACGGATAAAAAAACAGAATGCCCAGCACGGCCAGGTACGATAGCTGAAAACCCACGTCCAGCAAATCGTGGGGCGATATAAGCAGCTGAATATAAGCTGCGGCAAACAGCGAGTTGTAGGTATTGCCCCGGGCACCCAGAAATGTGCGTCCTGCTTCCATAATGCTGAACATCAGCGTGGCGCGTACCACCGAGGCCGATAAGCCCGTGAGCACCGCATATGCCCATAAAAAAACCAGCACGCTCACACCCTGCCAGAATTTGAGTCGTCCCGGGCGTAGCGAACCCGTAAACAAAAACAGCAGGGCCATATAAATCAATCCTACGTGCATGCCCGAAACCGCCAGCACATGGATGGTTCCCGTGATGCTGAATGCCTTTAAATCTTACTCGGCAATATCGGCTTTGTAACCCAGCAGCAGTGACGACATCAGGGCGGCTTTTTCCGGGTTAAAACACTTAAACAAGATCTTGTTAATCGCCGTTACACCCGCATGGGCAGCCTTAATCAGCCAATTTGGCGTTGCCTCCACTTTTTCATAACTGCCGTGGGTGAGGTATGCCTGATGGGCAATTTGGCCGGGCCTCAGCACCTTTTTAAACGAAAATGCCTCCGGGAAAGCGGCATCCGGTATGGGGGTAAGCACATTGGGAATCAGGATTACATCACCGTATTGCAGCGAAGTTCCGGCAGGGTTGCTCTTTTGGGGCCAGTACAGTAATATGCTGCCGCTTGCAGCCTGCGAATTTCCGGCGCTGTCGGTGGCCTGCAGCACCTCCGCCATGGCCCGCTGTGAGGCCTGTCTTTGCTGCAAAGGCTCAGTAATTCTTACATGCAAATATCGGATATCTAGATTTTTTATGTTTCCGATATTTTCTGCCTGAAAAATATGCGTGCGGCTGAGGGTGAGCATATAGCCCAGCAGCAGGTTGAGAACCAACAGCAATGGCAGTCTCAGTTTAAGCCACCGTGTCTGCGGCTTTTTCAGAAGCAGCCATGCACCTGCTATGATTAGCAATAAAAACGCTATAAATAAAGGAGTAAGTAAATGAATGTTGGGGTAAGCCAGGCCCAGCCCCACACCCAAACCCAGCGGCAGCAGCAACCTGAGAAAGGGAAATGCGCCGGGGTTCATGGCTTACAAAAGATTAACAGGAACGCTGCAACAGTCGCTTAAATTCCATGGCCGATTCCTGCCTGCGCTGCCAGTTTTTCTCGTTGTAATGTTTATCAAAAATCTCCATGGCATGGGCCGTATCGCGGCTGTAGCCCATTTCATCCAGAAACTCCATAAACAGCTCAGTGTTTCCTCCAAACAGCTGGTTGATATATTCAAAACGGCGGGTGAAGGAAATCTGAGAGGCAATTTGTTCAGAGGTTATACGGGGTGGCTTAAAATCATGCTGCTCCTGCAGTTCTTCTGAAGGCTCATGGGTATCAATCTGTCCGTCAAGCGGCAACTCTGTCTGAATGGGCTCTTCAACAGGTATCTCAATAACTTCGGGTTCCGGCGTTGAAACTGGCGGAGCCTCAACGGGCACTTCAGCTACCAACGGCTCAGTTTCAATCACTGACGGTGTTTCAACAACCACTTCGGGCTCAGCCACAGGCTCAGAAATAATTTCAGGTGGATCTATTTCAAACAAAGGCTCAACAGCAGCGGGAATTTCGATTTCTTCGGTCACAAACAGGGTTTCTTCCACCTTAATCTCTTCCACTGCCTCAACTACAGGCTCAGGTTGAACTTCTTCAGCTATCGGTTCAAAAGTGGGTATCACTTCAGGCTGAGGATGCTCACCGGCCTGCGTTGCAAGATCTGTATTGAGGTACAATTCGGCTGCCAGCGAACGAATTTTCAACAAATCTTCATGACGATAAAAGATTTTGTTTTCCGTTTGTCCGGGTTGGTTTAATATTGCCAGTTCATTGAGAATTAACCTGATTTTTTCTGAAACGTTGTTTTCCATATCGAAGCGGCAGCAATTTACAACAAACCTCGCGATTGTATGAGTGATTTTACGATTATCTATGGCAGTATGTTTTCGGGCAAAACCACCCGATTGATAGAGGAGTACAACAACAGTCCCCTTCCCGACACGGAAAAAATTGCCATCAAACCCTTACTTGACAATCGCTACGCAGCTCACCGCATCAGTAGTCACGGCGGTTTACAACTACCGGGTCACAGGGTTTCCAAGGCCGAAGAGATTTATCCCATTTGCAACGACGGCATCAAAGAAGTTTACATCGATGAGATTCAGTTTCTTGGAAAAAGTATTCCCGATGTGGTGCTGGGAATTCTGATGCAGGGAATCAAGGTAGTGGCATCCGGTCTTGACCGCGATTACCTGGGCAGGCCTTTTGGCGAAATGCCCCGACTGATACGCATGGCAAACCAAAAAATCCAGCTGCAGGCCAAATGCTTTGTGTGCGGAAAGGCCGCTCACTATACATACCGCACTTCCGGAGGCGAAGATTTGGTCCTTGTGGGCCATACCGACATGTATGAATCCCGCTGCAAAACCCATTGGGAAGAGGGAATGAGACATCCGTTACCCGAAGGGTAAAAATGCCACGGGCAAGAGTGCATCCAGCCACCAGCGGTAGGTATTTAGCCTGAATTTTGTTTCATTTTTCAAAATCAGAAGGCAGGAAACTGCATAAACGGATAGTCCGACTCCACCCTGAACAGCAAAAAACAACCGGAAAACAACACCTGCAATCGCTGCACACAGCAATAGTATTTGTAAGCTGTATTTTTCGAAAACACCATTGAAAAGACTTGTGTTTCCCAACTCAGCATCCTTGTGTCTTTCCATGTAGGCAAATGCGCATACATTGCAAAAACAAACCACAGAGGCAACCATACACTCCGTCATTTGCGCCGGAAAAATAATGGCAAAGCCCACACCCATGGCTATCAGTAGCGGTCTTACAAAAAGCAGCAACCGGGCACGGCTTAGTCGCACTAAAAAATATCCCCCTGAAATGAGAAGCGTCGGCCAAAACCGGTCTGTAAAGGCAATACTTGTTTTTTCAATTCCATAAAACACAAGAACAGCCGCAAAAGACAGCATGGCCAGCAAGGCAAGCAGCAGGCAGGCAATCAGGTATAACTGCAGACCGGTTTTTCTGAACTTGAAGATATCCAGCGCATGATCCAGTGCATAATAGCCCAGGGTAGAGAGAAAAAGCAGTAGAACATTGGCATCAAAGCCATTATGCAATCCGCAACACAAGGCAATTGCCCATGCTGTAACAAATACACCGATGAACTCGGTTAACGGATAGTAGTGCCGGAAATTAGTTTTTGAGTGCAACAATGGAGCCTAAGCCGGGAATAGCCCTGCGAAGGGTTTCTTCAATACCCGCAGTCATGGTCATTTCACTCATTTCGCAGGAACTGCAGGCACCTGTGAGCCGCAAGACTACATCTCCCTCACCTTTTACTTCTACCAGTTCCACATTGCCTCCATCGGCCTGCAAATAAGGCCTGATGCTGTTGAGAGCCTCTTCGATGCGGTTATTCAGAATTTCGGATTCGGACATGGTGTTGTCTTACAAAAATACTAAACAGCTGTTGAATTTACAATACTCACCCTGCGGGCAACCTCGGCCGCCAGTGCCAGATAAGGTTTAAACACTTCGGATTCTGCATTGATGCGACCTTCATCTGCCATAGCCATATAGCCCTGTATCAGCGGCAATTCGCCCAAAAAGTCGATACCGGTTTCCTCGGCCAGCCTTTTGCCCCCACCCTGACCAAATATGTAATACTTCTTATCGGGCATATCATCGGGTACGAAGTATGACATATTTTCCACCACACCCAATATGGGCTTGGCAATGGAAGGCATTTTAAACATAGAAACAGCGCGTCTGGCATCGGCCATGGCCACTTCCTGAGGCGTAGTTACCAACACCAGCCCGGTAAGCGGAACCATTTGGCTTAGCGTAATCTGTACATCGCCGGTACCGGGTGGCAAATCAATAATGAGGTAGTCGAGTTCGCCCCATTCGGTATCATTCACAAACTGTCTGAAAGCGCTGCTGATCATGGGTCCGCGCCATACAATAGCCTGATCGGGGGCCGCCATAAAACCAATGCTCAGCAATTTGATGCCCTGCTTTTCAATGGGCACTATCCACTGCTTGCCATCGCGCTGAATCATGGGCGGCGCTTCTTTTACCCCAAACATGGTGGGAATAGAAGGACCGTAAATATCGGCATCCAGCAGACCTACCGAAGCGCCCGATTGCCTCAATGCCAGCGCCAGCGAAACGGCCACGGAACTCTTCCCTACCCCGCCTTTACCACTGCCCACGGCAATCACGTTTTTTACACCCGGCAATACCGCGTCTTCCGAGCGGGTACTGCTAACCTGGCTGGTAACATTGATCTCTACCGATATATTGGGATCCACCATCATACGAATGGCGGTTTTGCACGCATTCACCATCATATCCTTCATCGGACAGGCAGGCGTGGTAAGCACAAGGTCAAAAGTGATTTTATCAGATATGTTCAACTGCTGAATCATGCCCAGCGTTACCAGATCTTTTTTCAAATCCGGGTCATCGACATGACGCAGTGCAGCCAATACTTTTTCTTCGGTTATCATGATTTTTTTCTGAAAACACTAACCAATCTGCCAAAAAAACGTTTTTCAAATTCCCAAAAAAAACGAAACTGTCCAAACAAGGCGCCGTACATCAAAAGAACGACATTGTATATGGGTAAAACCAACCAATAGTAACTGTAGGTAAACCATTTTTCATTGGCCCAGTCAAATTCTGCTTTCAGAAAACGCCTAAGAAACATAATGGTAGTGCCTGTGAGGGCAAAAACACATAAAATTATCCAAACTTTTCCCGCTGAATCCACATTCCAGCGCCGCTTCAGACTATCTATCCAAGACACGGTGCAAAGTTAATCTTTATTTGCGGCTTGCGCTTAACGCATCAGGTAAATTACCCCTACCTGTTCCTTAAAAGATGCATCTCCTTTGGTAGCCCTCAATTTCAACTCTTCCCCACCATCTTTCACCGTCACTTTATAAAAATAGGTTCCGTTGGCCAGCCTGTCTCCAAACTGATCGGTTCCGTCCCAGGTCCAGTCAGTGATGTTGTTGCCGATGCGCAAATTGCCCAGCTCTTCCTTACTTACTTCCTTCACCACACGGCCTTCCACATTCATGATTTTCACACGAATCTCTTCGGGTATGCGAGTTCCGGTGAGGGTAAACACAAAACGCATTTTGCTGGTAAAAGGATTGGGATAGGGATAAAAACGGGTAACGGTTTGTTCACGCACCACATTGAAACTGATTTCGTAATCATTGCTGCCTGCCTGGTTTCCGGAGAAGTCCCAGCTCTGCACTTTCAAAATGTAATTTCCGTCTGCCAAATCCTGCGGGCGGTATTCCATGCGTGCGCGGTTTTGGCTGTTGGCAGCGGGCGTATAAACCAGTTCAGTGCCACTCACCTGCTCAAAGCTGCCTGAGCCCGGCTTTTTGATAAACAATACCATTTTTTGTGAATCAGACTGCAGGAGATGCCTGTTTTCATCCTTACTGCTCACCAGAATAAATGGCGACGGGCTCACAATTTCTCCGTTCATAATGTGCTTGCCATCAAAGGTCACATCCAGCAGTGGGTTGATTACATCCTTCTGCACAAAGAAGTTCAGGATAGCCGCGTTGTTTGCCATATTAAGCTCCGGCTGCCTGAATCCGGGATTGATAGCCAGCTGCAGGGCATAAGGACCGCTGAGACCCAGGGTGGAAAGCTTGTTTCTGAATGTAAACAGCGAATCCGGTTTCAGCGCAGCATAGCGCAACTTGCCTGACTGTATTTCAACACGGGTAATTTTGTGGTAAATCTTGTACTCCAGGTCGAGGCTGTCTCTGAAAGCAACCGGGCTGATATTTTTAAAGGGCAGGGCAATGTTAAATGTATCGCCCTCGTAAAGGGTATCGTTGTAGAATATATAGCCTGCCAATGGTGAAGGAAAAATACTTCCCTCAGGCACAGGAGCATGGGTAACACGCCAGTGAAGCAGGTTTGGAGCAGTATTGCCCGCCTGATCCGCAAACTGTCCTTTCAGGTATATGTATTTAAACTTGCTTGTATTGACAGATGTCAAATCCTGCTGCGATAAAGCCGCTTTCGATATCAGCATTTGTTCTGCGCCGCCGGTATCAACCCCATACACGTCTATTTCAACTACATCTCCTTCGGTGGTTCCGTTTCTGGTGATTACCGGACGGGAATAGAGCGCACCCAACTGATCGGCGGGACCAATCCGCTCGCTTTTCATAGTGCCACTGTTGGCATCGCCTATCATATCAGCCTCAATACCTACATAGGGTACAAGAGATCCAAAGGTATGCTTTTCCTGAGCAGCTCCGACCTGACTGCCCTTTTTACCCAGACAAACCCACATCGCATCGGGTGTGCGGTACTGTGCACTGTCGAATATATTGCTGCCTATTTTGTTCAAAGCCTGCAGTACTTCCGGCTTCCAGGTATGGGCAAAATTTTGCCTGCGGCTGAAAATGGTTACATAGTTGCTGTCGGGCAGCGAATTAATAAAGGCTATAAACTTATCCTGCTCAGATTCAATGTTCATCTGAAAAGCATAATATAGCTGCTCATTAAAGCTGTGACCAAACGTAGTCCATAGCGCACCCGGCCAGCAATCAGGCCATATTTTGGACGGATCAATAGGTTCACGCAATAGTTTTTTACCATTCCACGGAATGGCTACAAGACCTTCTTTACATACACCCCAGTTCATATCCTGGCTGCCAAAACCACCTTCTTTCACCCCTTTGTTGGGATGAAACATATACTGACAGTCAATGTAAATTTTCTTGAGAACCTTTTTAAACCTGAGGCTTTTTGAAGCTGAATCCGCATAGATATCCGTCAGTTCATTGCGTGAAACAGGCTGCATATACTGCCAGTGGACATTCTGCATCCAGCCGTCAGTGTGTGATTTAATGTACGTGAATGATCCAATCTGCCAGCCCCCGCCCTCATTTACCGATGCACTGATGCGGGCTCTCCAGTAATATGCCTGCGTATCTTTCAGCAAGGGAAGTTTTACAGACCATCTAGCTAGAATGGCACGGTTAAGCGGTTTGCCCTGTTTTTCAAGCGATATAAGCAACGGGCTATTGAAACGCGGCGTGGTATCAAGCTCGAAATAATAGTCTTCATTTTGCTTGAAAATATCACCTGCCTGTGCCACCAGATCAACGGTATCTCGGCCCCAGATGGCAAAATTCTTGGGTGAAACCAGATTCACTCCATTACCGGAGATATAACGCTTAAGGGTTGCAGCATTATTCAGGTATGTATATTCGGCCGGGGTTTTTGAAGGATTTACATAAACACTGAAGAAATTCTCTCCCTTTACCTGAACATCCTTGGATGCAACGCGGATATAAATGGTATCTTCAAAACCATGCTGCCTTGAACGCACAGCATAGTTGCGCTTGGTTACGCCATCCGGATAAATCCACTGTAAATTCACGGAGAAACTGTCAGGAACTCCCTTACCGTAATTGCGCACCACCACACCCACATCAAAACTGTCCATCAGCGCAAATGCATTTTCCGGTTTAAGAAAAATGCCCTGGTTGTTGATGCTCAGATCGGGTAACTGCGGTGAATATACCGCCACAGCCGGATCGCCCTGAAGGAAGAGTTGTCGTGAGTGTATTTTATTCAGTGATGAACCCGGATTTTGCCATTTTGACAGTGTTGTTTTTAAAACGCCACCAAGGGTTTTATTGGGTGTGGAGTCAAAATAGTTTTCATAAAAAATCCGCATTTGCGAGCTTAAGGTATACAACTCGCTTAATGCCACCTGACCCATGAATGCAATGGCGCCTTTCTTCTCTCCCCTGAACATTCGTTCACCGAGCCCCTTTTGGGTTGTTGGCAGACAGGGATTACCAACTTGACAACCATTGAAATAACAAATCGGATATTTACCCTCATTCAGGTATTTCTCTGGCACACCGATATCGATATCGGTTACCGAAAGACTTCCGTGCCCCAGAAATGAAATCAAACTGGTTCCGCTATTGATGCGGCTCACGATTTTATCTTTGAAATTGGGATCTACAATGCCCACGGCAGACTTGGAGAACTGGGTAACAACGCCGGCAAAAGGATCGCCTTCCGGCAATTCACGCAATCCATCAACAATATTCTTAATGATGGTGGTTTCGTTTGCATTGGCACCACCACTGAGGTGCATAATCTGTTTTTGCCATTCCTGATAATTGTTTTCAGGGCGTATATAATCCTTTAGTTTATCCAGGTATGTCTGAATGTCTCTTGCGCTGTCTGCTGGTATACGGCCGGTTGCAATAGCAGGTTCCATGGTTTTTGCTGAACCCAAGCCTGAGGTAAACATCCAGTCGCTGACAGGATGACCGATGGTAGGAACATGATTGAATTTCAGGAGCGGCCTTAACTGATTCAGCCCATTCCCCCGGTTGTATCCATTGTCAAAACCGCGCCCAATAAGCAACAGAAACTTTGGCTGTGATGTAGAACTGCTTTTGTCTATCAGAAATTTACAATAATTGCGAATGGCAAGGGGATGAGCGAGTCCATAGCTAAAATAATCATATAGATTCTGCACCAAGTTCAGCTTTACACTGTATCGGTTTTCCCGAAGTGCCTTGTAATCGTTTAACTCACCCTTGGGACTTACCAGCGTGCGGCTGGAAACCATCAAAAACTCGCAATTACCGATATGGAAATTGTAATTGATTTGTGAAACTGTGTCCACGCGGAAAAACGGCAGCATCTCCACGCGGCTTTCATCTATGAGCGCTACCCTTCCGCGCTGTGGCGCTGGGGGCACCAGCACGGTCATTTTCCGGGTTGCCAAATCTACCGAACCGGTATAGCGGTAACCGTTTATTTCATCGTAGAAAACCGGATTATTTTCCGAACTCTTACCATAATTGAACCAGGTTTCGGTGTGCGCAGCATATGCAGAATCTTCGAAATAAAAATACCTTGAAGAATCCCTGAAATTATTTTTACGCGGATAATGCAGAATGGTGTGAGAATGTCCGTACATACCGCTGCTGGAGCCATTGACCAGCTGTGGATTAAAAATAAGCAGGGATTGATCCTGCCCCATATCGGAGGCATTCAACCGAAAGCGCTGGGTAACAGGCCTGATACCCAGAAAGACAGTATCGGAAAGCAGTTTTTTAACATTGCCGTCGGCGCTGATGCTGGCTGCAAAACGGTTATTGGGAGTGGTGCTGCCTGCCGGTGGAGGCGTGTGTGCTGTCAGGCCTGTTTCCAGCTCAGGCATAGGCCCTGCTGTGTAAAAATCAGGGTGACGCAACGTTACCGAATATGGAGTAGGCGCCCAAAAATAATCCCCAACAAAACCCTCACCGGGCATGTATTCACTGTAAAAAACAGCGTGGTTACCCAGGGCCATATACTCCCCTTCACAGTAATTCTGGTCAGGCGCAAACTCATACCGGCTGATGTGATAGTTGCGTGACGGCATGGCAGAAGATCCGGTAAAGGTGGTATATCGAAGATTTTTTCTACCGGGCCGCAACGTAAAAAAATACACATTGGTATCCGACATCATATTCTTCAACTGATGCCGCTGATGTTCCGGTTTGTCATACAGCCCCTGGTCTATTTCACCGCTGGCAGGGTGCCCCACAAATTCGACGTAATCAAACGCATCAAAACGTTTGTTGGCATTCTGATCGTAAATATGAATGGGAATTTGTCTTCCCATGTTGTAAATGGCAAAGTCATCGGTGGATATGGTATTCAGATACAGGCCGCGCGCGGTAAACCAAGGCTCAATGGAAAAATATCCAAGCCTGTAAACATTGTCTTTCCAGATTTTAATTTTACCGTGAAACTGCGTCCAATCTAACCACTCATTGCCGTAGGTTTGCGAATAGGAATAGGATATGCACGAAAAGGTCATCAAAAGCCCCAGTGCTAATTTCTTTACCCTACGAAACATACAACAAAAATATGGAAAATAGTCCAAATAAAAGTCATGGCAAAGCCACTTTGGTCATGATGCCAATGCCACTGGGCAGTCTCTCTCAGGAGGCCATGAATTCTCATGAATTCAATACCCGAATCACCTCCATTAAATATTGGGTGGTGGAAAATGCACGCACGTTCAGAAGGTTTGTTTCATCGCTGCAGCTGGGCATCAACATAGACGCCCTGGACATATTCGAACTTCACAGAGATTTTGACAGAAATGCACTTACCGTTTTCCTCAATGGAAAAATCCATAAGGGAGACATAGGTGTGGCCAGTGAGGCAGGGGTTCCCGGCATGGCTGACCCAGGGGCTGAAATAGCCGCGTGGGCACATCGGAACGAGGTGAAGGTAACCAGTATTTGCGGCCCTTCCAGCTTTATTCTTGCCCTTAGCGCAAGCGGACTCAACGGCCAGCAATTTACGTTTCACGGCTATGCTCCGGTAAAGGATGAAGAATTGCGCAGTTTTTTGGGAAAAATGGGAAAGGATTGCGAAAAAACAGGCTATACCCAAGCCCTGATTGAGGCGCCGTATCGTTCCGACCGGTTGATTGCTGCCATGCTCAGCGTTTTATCCCCGTCATTAAAAATTTGCATTGCCTGCAGCCTGCACGAACCCGAGGGATTTATCCGAACCCGCACTGTGGCTGAATGGCAGGAAAATAAACCGGCACTAGGTAAAAATCCCTGTATATTCCTTGTCGGCAAATAGCATCGTAAAATGATGAAATCATTGTACCTTTGTTGCGAAAACCTTATATCATTTCATGGTAAACGATATCTTTAAAAAAGTGGTAAACCGCATGGGCCCGCTGGGCGAACATGCTGACGATGCGCACGGCTATTTCACCTTCCCAAAACTCGAAGGACCGATTGGCCCCCGAATGATGTTCAATGGGAAAATGAAACTGAACTGGAGCCTGAATAATTACCTGGGACTGGCCAACCACCCTGAGGTAATGAAAGCCGATGCGGATGCAGCAGCGCAGTTTGGCATGGCTTATCCAATGGGGGCCCGCATGATGAGCGGAAACAGCAACTACCACGAACAACTGGAAAGAGACCTGGCAGATTTTATCGGCAAACCCGATGTTATTCTGCTCAATTTTGGCTATCAGGGTGTGGTTTCGGCCATCGATGCCCTGGTAGACCGCCACGATATTATTGTGTATGACGCAGAATCCCACGCCTGCATCATTGATGGTATGCGCCTGCACATTGGTAAGCGTTTCATGTACCAGCACAATAACATTGAAAGCCTCGAAAAACAGCTCACCCATGCTACCAAACTGGCCGAAAAGACCGGCGGCGGCATCATGGTAATCACCGAAGGCGTATTTGGCATGAGCGGTTCACAGGGTAAACTGAAAGAGGTTGTTGCCCTGAAAGAAAAATTCAATTTCCGTCTGTTTGTGGATGATGCACACGGTTTTGGCACCATGGGTAAAACCGGAGCCGGCACCGGCGAAGAGCAAAACTGCATGGATGGCATCGATGTATACTTCAGCACATTTGCAAAAAGTATGGCAGGTATTGGAGCCTTCATCGGCTCTACGCCAGAAGTAATCAAGTATCTGCGTTACAACATGCGCAGTCAGATTTACGCCAAAGCACTGCCTATGCCCCTTACCATTGGCTCTATTAAGCGTTTGGAGCTGATCAGAACACGCCCCGAACTGAAGGATAATCTGTGGAAAATCGTGAATGCGCTGCAAAACGGACTTCGCGAAGCCGGCTTCAATATTGGGATCACTACAACACCGGTAACACCTGTGCTGTTGAACGGCACCATCCCCGAGGCAACACACATGACTTTCGATCTGCGTGAGAATTTTGATATCTTCTGCAGTATTGTTGTTTATCCCGTTGTACCTAAAGGGGTGATCATGCTTCGCCTGATTCCGACTGCGGTTCACACACTCGAAGACGTGGAAGAAACCATCAACGCCTTCAAAGCCATTAAGCATAAACTGGACAGCGGACAATACCGTCAGGAGAAACTGGCTACCGCAAAACCTTAATTTTACGCTATGCGCAACCAAAGCCCTGGCCCGTGGGTGTCTCTGACCAGGAGCGAATATGCCGGGGCTTTTTTTATGCTTGTGCTTGCCGTACTGCTGGCTTTAATTCCGGCTGTGTTCAGCACTGGTAAACAGGACAACGTTTTGTACGCTGCAGACAGCGCGCAGCGGGCAACCCTTTTGGCACGGCACCTTGCAGCCACAGATTCTTTTTTCAGAAAGAAAAAACCCAAATACATTCCGTGGCATCGGCTAAAGTCCGGCGATCTGGAAAACCTCGGACTTGCCGCTGAAGATGCTGACCGCATCTATCAAAAAATAAAAATGGGGTACCGGTATTCATCACTGTCTGAATTGAGCCGTGAAACTGGCTTAGATACTGCTGTGCTTAAAAATGCAGTTAGCACATTTTCCTTCGGAGAAAAGAAAACAGGTAAACAAAAGCCTGTTAACATAGAACTCAACAGCTGCGATACTACAGCCCTCATTGCACTACCGGGAATTGGTAGCAAAACAGCACTAAGAATCATCCGATTCCGAGACGCGCTGGGTGGATTTTACAACAAGGAACAACTGCTGGAAACGCGGTTTGCAGATACAGCTGCTCTCAGAAAACTGCTGCCGGAAATGCAAGTCAATACCGGTTTATTAAAGAAAATCCCCATACAAACTGCCGGCATCGAAACCCTGAAAAAGCACCCGTATATCTCCGAAAAACAGGCAAAAGTGATGCTGGCATTTAGGCAGCAACATGGAAAACTAAACGAGAATCTGCTGAAAGAAATTAAAATTATCTCGCCTGCTGCACTTTCAAGGCTACTGCCCTATCTGAATTTTAACGAATAATCTGCTTTCTTTACCCAAATGTGATTTTGGGTACATATACATGCAACATTGATACGTATTTTTGCATAAAATTATGAATTTTTCAGCAGACGAGAACGTGCAGATGATCAGGCAAACCGTAAAGGATTTTGCCGAAAAGAATATCAGACCCCATTTCATGAAATGGGACGAGAGTCAGGAGTTTCCTGTACATGTTTTCAAAGCCTTAGGTGAACTTGGCCTGATGGGGGTGCTGGTGCCCGAAGAATACGGCGGTTCCGGACTGGGGTATCACGAATACGTGGCTGCTATTGAGGAACTCGCAAAAGTTTGCGGCAGCGTAGGCCTAAGCATGGCAGCTCATAACAGCCTGTGCACTGGCCACATCATGATGTTTGGCAATGAAGAACAGAAAAAGCGCTGGTTGCCAAAACTGGCCACCGGCGAGTGGATTGGTGCCTGGGGCCTTACGGAGGCAAATACCGGCTCTGATGCACTGAGAATGCAGTGTGTAGCCAAAAAAGACGGCGATGAATGGGTATTGAACGGCACCAAAAACTGGATTACCCATGGTATTTCAGGTAATGTGGCCGTTGTGCTGGCACGTACCGGAGATTTACTCGACAGCCACGGTATCACAGCGTTTGTAGTAGAACGTGGAACACCCGGATTCAGAGGCGGTAAAAAGGAAAATAAACTGGGTATGCGCGCCAGCGAAACCGCAGAGTTGATATTTGAAGATTGCCGCATTCCGGATGCCAACAGGCTGGGGAATGTAGGCGATGGTTTTATTCAGGCCATGAAAATTCTGGACGGCGGCAGAATATCCATTGCGGCATTGTCTTTAGGCATTGCCAAAGGCGCCTACGAAGCCAGCGTTAAATACAGCAAGGAACGCCAGCAGTTCGGACAGCCCATTGCCAATTTCCAGGCCATTGGCTTCAAACTGGCAGACATGGCTACCCGCATCGAGGCCGCAGAATTGCTTACCCACCAGGCTGCAAACCTTAAAAACAAAGGCAAGAGTGTGAACAAGGAAAGTGCTATGGCCAAATATTACGCCAGTGAAGTGAGTGTGTACTGCAGCAATGAAGCTGTTCAGATTTTCGGCGGATACGGCTACACCAAAGATTTTCCCGTGGAGAAATTCTACCGCGACTGCAAACTATGCACCATCGGCGAAGGCACCAGCGAAATTCAGAAACTGGTTATCAGCAGGGCTGTTTTGAAAGCGTAATTATTTTGAAAATTTAACAATTTTTTATATATTTGCACTCCCAAAAAGAAAGTAGGTAGGAAAAAACATGATACTTATCAACGTAAAAGAAAGCGATTCGCTCGACAAGGCACTGAAGAAATTCAAGAAGAAATTCGAGAAAACCGGTGTGGTAAAAGAACTTCGTGCCCGTCAGTCTTTTGAAAAGCCGTGCATCACCAAGCGTATGCAGAAAATTCGTGCCGCATATCGCCAGAAGATGCAGCGTCAGGAAATGGAACCATAATAATCACATTTAGATAACATAAAAAAGCCGCCTTAGCGGCTTTTTTTATTTTTCAAGCAGATAACCTGCTTTGCGCACTTCGTTTTTACCTTCATGGGTAATAGCATATACAAAACCCGGCATGAGGCTGAATGCACCTACATTCCCTGCATTGTCCATCGCAAGCAGACATACCTGCTTGCCATGCGCTAATTCACCACGTCTTTTGTAATAACGCCTGACAACAGCCTCACAAGCCGCCTGCGGACTTTTACCACTGCGCATAGCCTCCACCACGCTGTGCGAAGCCGCAATTCTGATCATTTCCTCGCCCAGGCCTGAACACGTGGCACCGCCTACTTCACCATCTACATACAAGCCTGCCCCAATGATAGGAGAATCTCCCACCCTTCCGTGCATCTTCCATGCCATGCCACTGGTGGTGCAAACTCCGGAGAGGCGATTTTGCTTGTCCAGCGCAAGCATGCCTATGGTGTCGTGGTTGAGTTCCCAATTCGGTTGCGGATTGTAGTCAGCCTTTTTCAACCATTCTTTCCATGCTGCCTCTACCTGCGGTATGAGTAAATTTTCAGTTTTAAAGCCCTGATCAAGAGCAAACCTAAGGGCCCCTTCACCGCTGAGCATCACATGCGGTGTTTTTTCCATGACCCTTCTGGCTACAGCTGCCGGATGCACAATATGTTCCAGGCAAGCCACGGAACCACAATTCAACTGCTCGTCCATAATGCAGGCATCCAGGGTAACACGTCCGTCCCTGTCAGGAAAACCGCCAAGACCAACCGACGTTACCCGCGGATCTCTTTCAGGTACCGCCACACCTGCTTCTACAGCATCCAGCGCATACCCATTATTCTTTAAAATTTCCCAGGCAGCTGCATTGGCCTGCAGTCCGAAATCCCAGGTAGAAACGACAACAGGGCCACTTTTCCGCTTCTTTTGTGAAGCGCCCGCACTTTTTCCTACGACACCCGCCAGTGAAACCAGCCCGGACAGCCTTAAAAACTCTTTCCTAGAAAGCATGGCCGCGAATATAGAATGTAAACCACATGAGCAATAAGATAATGTATATCTATTTGTTAACAGCGGTTCATAAGTATTCGCAATATTTTCATTGTCTGCGCGTTTGCTTTGTAACCATGCATAGTGCTGCAGCCGACTTTCTGGACTACCTGGCATTGAACCGGCGTATGTCTGTTCATACCGTTGCGGCCTATGAAAATGATTTGCAGCAATTTGAAGCTTATTGCCAAAACGATGCACTCGATATCATCTCCGGGCTTAATTCGATAACTGTGCGTGGCTGGATGGCAGATTTAATGGAAGCAGGATTGCAGGCGCGCTCTGTACACCGTAAAATATCAGTGCTGCGCTCCTTTAGCCGGTACCTGAGAAAGCAGGGCAAACTCAAAACAGATCCATTGTCTAAAATCAGCCTGCCCAAAATGCCGAAGCGCATCGTGCAGGATATTCCCGCCCGGGATTTACAAAACATGTTTGCCCATTTCCCGTGGGAAGAGCATGAGAACGGACAACGTGATAAATTGTTGCTTCTGTTGTTTTACTCCACCGGCATGCGCCTGAGCGAACTGGCTGCCATACACTGCGGGGACGTTGATTTGAACCGAAAAACCGTGCAGGTTACCGGAAAACGCAATAAACAGCGGCTTATTCCGCTCCACGACGAAATACTGCAAGGGCTGGACTTATGGATGAAAGGGAAAAACGGATTGCTTTTCCCGCTGGAAAACGGCAAACCCATGTACCGCATGTATATCTATCGTCTGGTAAACCATTATCTTCGGCTTTTCAGCGATGCCTTGAAGACCAGTCCGCACGTATTGCGCCACTCATTTGCCACCCACATGCTGAACAATGGAGCCCAGCTCATGGCAATCAAGGAAATATTGGGTCATGCCAGCCTTGCTGCAACGCAGGTTTATACCAAAAACAGTTTCGAAAAACTGAAGAAAATTCACGCACTGCATCCAAGAAACTAACATCAGTCGGATTTATCGGCCTGTTTGTCTACTGTGTGACACAAATCACATTTTTTTTCGTTGTATGAATATAATTTAGTTGAAATGCCTTTATCGGCAAAAACCACAAAATTTCTAATCCTATGAATATTCATTTTCAAACCATCGGAATGAAGGCTGAACCCCGGATTATGGATGTAATTTCCGGCAAACTGGAGAGACTAAACCGCATGTATCAGCGCATGCAGGAAGTAAAGGTTATTTTAAAAGAGGAGAAATCTGACACCAAACGTAACAAGACCCTGGAAATCAGGATTAAAGTTCCGGAAAAGGAACTTTTTGTGATGCAACAGGATCACTCTTTCGAAAACGCTATGGACAAAGCGGTAGATGCCTTAAAACAGCAGATTGCAAGGATTAAAGGAAAGCTACAGGACCATTAATCAATGGTAGCAAGCACCTTCAGCTCAATAGCGATTGGTGTAGGCAGGCAATTTATTTCAAGCGTAGTTCTGCAAGGCGGATTTTCAGCAAAGTACTCTGCCCAGAGGCGGTTGTAGGTTTTGAAATCGTCTTTCATATTGGTGAGAAAAACGGTCACATCCACAATATTTTCCCATTTGCTTCCGGCATCTTCCAATATCCATCGCACATTCTGAAACACGCTTCTGCACTGGGTTTCAATATCATATGAAACGATATTGCCTTGCTCATCAAGTTCAACACCCGGAATCTTTTTGGTTCCTTTTTCTCGGGGACCGACACCGCTCAGATACAACATATTGCCCACGCGCCTTGCATGCGGGTACAAACCTACCGGCTCAGGAGCCTTTCCGGAATTGATTGCGTCACTCATGATTTTATAACAAAGTGCAAAGTTACTATTGGCAGCAGACAATGCCCCAATTCATTCATCACAAAATTCGGTGTGCTCCGTAAAGCAAACGCCCATCTGTTCGAGCCTGGGCAAGATCCCGTCATACCAGTATTTACTTACAGGAATTACAACTCCTTTTTCCTGGCAATTACCGGATAACACCTGCTCGACACCCAGGGCAAGCGGCAATCCTACGGTCTTGGCCATTGCCGTGTGTATTTCGTCCTCTCCGGACACACTCATGACAGAATGAAACACCTGCTTTTGTCCATTCTTCACAAATCCTATCCTGTGATACATCACCACCTCATCGCAATCTCCGGGTAATAGCTTCCATTTATCCAGGAGAACGGTTTCAAGTATTTCGGCTGCATTTTTTAGGTCTGTGCCAATGGTTTGTGTATTTTCCAGGTGCAGATAATCAAACCACACTTTCTGTGTATGATCAATGTAGTTATTTTCCAGCAACCAGTCTGACAATAGCTGCTCTTCTCTTTTCCCGGTTAAGGCACAGCATAGGTCATTTACGCTAGAAATAATATCAGGAAGCTGCGATTGCGCATCCGTAAACCCCAGAGAGACCAGCACCTGCCAGTTTTTGCAATAATGTTTGCGCCGCAATGTGCCACGCAGCAGCGTTGAAACTTCTGAAAGGCCGTATACCTGCTCATAGGATAAACTATCGCGGTTGGCATAGGCATCAAATTCTCCCAGTCCGGGAATTGACAGGGTTTTTGCCTCGGCAAACAACCTATGCCAGGGTATGCTTCTCAACTGGTTATTTTGCCTGAAAAGGCTGTTTCCCCCTTGCCCTGCCAATACCACGTTGCGCGGATTCCAGCTAAACTTATATTTCCATGGATTGCCTTCACAGTATGCTTCGCTAACCAGGCCACCGCAATAACTTTCGAACGAGATTATTTCGCCGCCGTCATGCCTGATTTCATCCATTGCCTTCATAGCACTGAGATGATCGATACCCGGATCGAGCCCGAGTTCATTGAGAAAGACAAGTCCGGCTGTACGCGCTTCCAAGTCCAGCGCCCGCATAGCATCACCCACATAGGAGGCAGAAGCAAAGTGGGCCTTGTATTTAAGGCAAAGGGCAGCTACGGCCGGATGCATAAAAGGCGGAAGCAGTGAAACCACCATTTCATTGCCTGCAGTGAGATACTCCAGTGCAGCTGAATCTGAGGCATTCAGTATTTTTCGCTCCAGCGATAAATCAAAAGTGTGTTTATCCAATTCATCCCGGCTGGCATCGCAAACCGTGAGCGTGCGGCCTGTTTTACCGCAAAAATCAGACAGTTGCTCCAGCAGAAAACGGGAACTCCTGCCGGCACCCAATACCAGAATACCTTTAGCCACGGCTTGCTCCTTTGCTGCTGCGCTGCCTTGCCATTTCAAACATCATCAGTGAGGCTGCCGCAGACACATTCAGGCTGTCAACCATACCAAACATGGGTATATTAACATTGGTTCCCGCCGTCTTCCAGAAATCACTTAAGCCGCTGCTTTCTGTTCCCACCACAACTGCAGCGGGTTTGGTTAAATCCTGCTGCCATATACTGACCGATTTTTCCATAAATGTGGTAAAGACCGCAATACTGTTTTTTTGTAAAAACGCCAGCGTCTCCTGCGGTGTCATAACCATTACAGGCACGCTGAATACACAGCCTACACTGCTGCGAATTACATTGGGATTGTAAATATCGACGGCCGGATCGCAAAGAATGACGGCTGTAGTTCCTGACGCATCGGCACTTCTAAGCAGGGCACCAAGGTTTCCAGGCTTCTCCACCGATTCTGCTATCAGATAGAAGGGATTTTCCTTATTTCCCGGAGATTTTACCTCCAGTTTTTTTGATTCCACCACAGCCACTGCATTTTTAACACCCGACCGATAGGCCAGTTTGTTCATCACTTCAGGGGAAACGGCATAAAACGCCGCTTCTGTTTTCATCGGATGAAACCATGCATGCAATTCATCGGTAGTAATATCATCCTCGCAAAAAAACACGGTTCTAAAACGATATCCTGCCTTCATGCACATCTTGAGTTCGTTGAGACCCTCGGCCACAAATAATCCTTTGGATTTGCGCTGACGGCTTTTTTCCAGCAGCTGCAGGGTTTCCTTCACTGTGGGATTTTGCAAACTGCTGATGTGTTTCATGAAAACAAACAATCAGGCATTTTTAACCGCGGCAGGATTGGCGTGCCATACACCGGCCACAACGGTTCCGTTTACCATGCCTTTAAGGGTCTTGCCCAGGAGTGGCTGATTTACCCCTTTGCTGTCATTCATGGACTGCTCAAAAACCCACTCTGCAGTGGGGCTGAAAAGCGTTATATCGGCCGGCTGACCGGGATTTAGGCTAACTTTGGGCAATCCCATCAATTTGCGCGGACCTGATGAAAGAGCCGAAGCAATTAAATTCAGATCCGGTCTTCCTCCACCTGTCATGGCCTGCAATACAGTTTGAATGGAAGAAGCTCCCCAGCCGGCATATTCAAATTCCACCGCCTTGTTTTCTATATCCTGCGCATGGTGATTGCTCATCACGGCATCGATGGTACCATCGGACAATCCCTGCCATAATGCGGTTCTGTCTTTCTCTGTACGGTAGGGAGGCAGCACTTTGTGATTTTCATTAAAAGACTCCAGATGTTCATCCGTGTATAACAGATTCAATGCCGGAACAGCGGCCTTTACATCGATACCTGCAGATTTTGCCTTTCTCAGCACCTCTACCGATTCGGCACTGCTGATGCGGACGACGCGAACCGGAACTTTCAGCCATGAGGCAATTTGCAACATCTGTTCGAGTGCGGCACTTTCACTCACGGCAGGGATTCCTTTCAAGCCCAGCGAGGTGCTTTGAACCCCTTCATGCATTCTGCCACCCGGAGCCAGTTTTTTATCATAAGGAAAAAACAAAACCGGAACATTGAGACCAGTAGCGTACTCCATCAAACGTGAAATAAGACCCGAATCTGAAATTGGATTGTCGCCATCGCTGAATCCGGCAGCACCGGCCTTTGCCATATCATGAAGCTCGGCCATCTCCTGCCCTTTTGCCTGTTGTGTTATGTTACCCAATGGTAAAAAATGCACAGGCAGCCCTTCGCCTGCCTTTCGAAGGGCTGAGATAGCCGCAGCCTGATCAGGTAAAGGATGACTGCCTGCCAGAACTGCCATGTGGGTAAAACCTCCGCCGTGGGCTGCAGCAGCCAGGCTTTGCAGATCTTCTTTCCATTCTTCGCCGGGTTCTCCGCAATAAGAAAGTATATCTAACCAGCCGGTATTGGCCACCAGACCATTTGCGTTAATCTCCTTATCGGCAGTAATCTCCAGGTCAGAACCCATGGATTCGATAATTCCGTCTTTGATATAAATATCGGTCTGCCTGCCGTGGTAAGCAGAATCAGGATCTATGATCTGTGCTGATTTAATTAAAATGGTTGTCATGCTGACTGCCTTATTTCTATTTTATTGAACCGTGAATCCCAAAATACCAAAACCAAAACTTCCAATGCGAAAAAAACAGCAGCAAGCCAAATAAACAAGCGCCATTTTGCAGTGTCCGATATTTTGGCCTGAAACGCAGCAATGGCATTGTCGCCTTGCATCCATGAGATGTTATTGGAATCTGTCCAGTTTTTCATCACTTCCTCAGAAGCCATATTGGGGTTGCTTTCCATCCGGTTGTCATTTACCGACACGCCTGCCAGCAGTCTGTTGCTGCCATTTTCCAGCAAACGGTAATTGCCGGCTTTTTCGGGCTGCACACCCATGTAGAGTCCGTTGCCGCTGCCGGTTGGGCTGATTTCTGCCACTCCTTCCCAGCCATCCGTTTTCAATACAGGCGGCTTCTCGGTTAATTTCCTCAAATTTTCCAGCGGCAGCACTTTTCCTGAGTTGCAGATTCCATACAGTGCCGGAGGGGCCGCTCCACCAATCATTGCCTGGGTGAGAAGCGGGAGAAACAAAGGACTTTTAACCAAATTACCGCCATCATCACTGAAGGGTGCCGTGAAGAAGTATAGATTTCCGGATCCAACCTGAAATTTCAATAGCAAAGGGTCACCGTTTTCAAGGGTCAGAATGGATTCACCGGAACCGTTGCTGCCAGAAGTACTAAGGTAGTTTTTCACTTCCGGAACATTCATGTTTCGGGGCAACTTCTGAAAAACCCCTGCAAAAAATGGATGCGAAAAGCTTTTATCGGAAATGCGCGCGCTTTCTTTTACCCACTTTGTTTCCGGCAAACCAAACACTTTTTGCAATGCCTCGGTATTCCCATCAGCGTCGGCTGCCACAATCGCCGTGGCACCTGTAGTAGTAAGCCAGTCTTTCATGGTCTGCGCCTGGGTTTGAGACAAACTACCCGGACCTACCCATAAAAAAACATCACCGGAAGAGGAAGCCTGTCCGCTGAATGGCCCTGCACCAGGCTTTTTTTGCAAAAATGGCTGGGCTCCGATAACATTATCCAAAAAGCGGTTTGAACTGCTCACACCCACGTTTCGAGCCACATGGGAAGCTATATTTACATACAAAACGTTATCAAAAGTAGCACCGGGCTCCTCAATAACAAGCTTACCCGGATTAAATGACTTGTTTTCTGCTGTAAAATCTATGGCAGATACGGCTGAAGTTCCGGGTAAAACCGAGATGCGACCCGTGCCTGCCAGGCCTGTTTCAGTGTAAAATTTAACCGGGAAATCCACCATCGGCTCACGGGTATAATTGGCAATTCTGAATTGCAGGGTGTTTTTCTCACCGGGTATAAGATATGGCTTCTGCAGCCAGGCGGAATCAATGCTGATGTTCTCCCTTGCTCCGGCGGTGATTTTAACACACGTTACCGCCAAACCATTGATCTCAGGCAACTTCCGCGGCACATCCACAAATCCTGACTGAAAGTCTGATATAACGAATGCTGCATGGCTGTTACCCTCCTGTTTAAGGTCATCTGCGATATCCGAGAGCAAACTTGACAGTGTATTGGACCCTGACCGGATTTTCAGCGCATCGATATTGGAAACCGCTTCCTCGGCAGATACAAAACGTAAACTTGAACCACCGGACTGCAGTGATCGTATCTGAAAGGTTCCGTTAATCCCGTAAGACTTTACGATTTCGCGTGCGCGCTGTTTGGCTGTCTCCAGCAAAATCTGCCCATCCCTGCCATTATCCATACTGTAGGAATTATCAATAAAAATACTGACACGGGTTTTTCCTGTTCCCTGCAATGCAAGTTTATTGCATGTGGGTATGGCGAAAGCAAGCACCAAACACGCAAGAGCCAGCATACGGCAAATCAGCGTAATCAGGTGTTTTAGCCGGTTTTGGTTCTTGGTTTCAATTTCAACCTCTTTCAGCAGGCTTACCCGGGTAAATTGAACAACCCGGTGCTTTCTAAAGCGAAAAAGATGCACCAGCAGCGGAATAATCAGCAACAGGAGTGCTGATAAAAACACCGGGTACAAAAAGGACATACCGCAAAGTTACGAATTTGAATCGTCGGGAAACGAATATCGTTGCACAATCCAGTCAGGAATGGGTTTAGGCCTGCCGCTTTTTAAATCTACCAATACATATTCTGCCCAGCCCTTGCAACTTATTTTACCATTAGGAACGGTAAGAATTTGAAAATCAACTTTTATTGATGCCACTCCCGCTTCTACTATGCAGGTCTGCACATCCATATGGTCTCCCATTTTCAATGCGCGAAGAAACTGTAGTTGCGTAGCCGAAAGATACCATCCAAGATTATGATCCAGAAACTCCTGCATGGACATACGATAGCAACGTTCCATTTGCTCAAAGCGGGCGGCGAGCACAAAATCCATGTAGCGGCTGCTGTGTACATGCCCAAACATATCGATGTCATCCGGGCGAACCTGAAGGCGGGTGGTGTAAATTCCGGTATTGATGGGCATCAGAAAAGCCCGTTTAAGGTGCTTTCCACCTGCTGGATTATCTGCGCTGCATGATCAGGATTATCGGAAAAATCCATGTCATCTACGTTAAAAACCAGCAATTTTCCTTTGTATTCACTGATCCAGGCCTCGTAACGTTCATTCAGCCTTTTGAGATAATCAAGGCGAATAGCATCCTCATAGTCACGGCCTCTCATCTGTATCTGGTGTACCAGTTTAGGAATACCGGCCCTCAGATAAATCAAAAGATCAGGAGGCGTTATTTGCTGGCTGATATTTTGAAACAACGCATGGTAGTTTTCGTAATCGCGGGTACTCATCAGGCCCATGGCGTGAAGATTTGGCGCAAATATGTGTGCATCTTCATATATGGTCCTGTCCTGAATAACGGTTTTTTTGCCCTTGCGAATATCCTGAATATGCTTCCAGCGGGTATTCAAAAAATAAACCTGCAGGTTAAAGCTCCAGCGCTGCATATCCTCATAAAAATCGGATATGTACGGATTGTCATCCATATCCTCCAGTTGCATTTCCCAGTCATAGTGTTTGGCTAGTAAATGCGTCAGGGTTGTCTTTCCTGCTCCTATATTTCCCGCTATTGCGATGTGCATGGCCATAGTGCAATATTACAATGGCTGAAAAAAGGTGTGCAAGTGGTTTGCGAAATAAAGTTTTACACAAATCTGCTGCCCTACCTTTGCAGTTCATTACACCGTGAACAGTCCAAAAAAATTCAATCCTGTATTGCTGGGACGCATCATGAAACTGGCGCTACCCAGACGGACTGCGTTTTATGGTGCCATAGTGCTAACCTTAACCCAAAGCTGCCTTTCGGCCATTCAACCAAATTTTTACAGCCATGCCATAGATGAATACATTATGAAAGGCACCTCCGAGGGTTTGGGAATGTGGTGTCTGATTATTCTTTCCTTGCTAATTACCCAAACTTTACTCGGTTTTTTAAATAGCTACCTCTCAGAAAAAATTGGCCAGGATGTAATTCTTCGCATGCGAAATTACACCTACAAACACTTAATTAATCTACGACAAAGCTTCTTTGACAAGACGCCGGTCGGCACTTCTGTCACCCGAACCATCAGCGATATTGAAACGGTTACCGAGTTATTCTCCGCCGGCCTGATAACCATAGCCGGAGACGCTTTCCAGATTATTATCATACTGGTATGTATGTTTGCCATCAGCTGGAAACTGACCCTTTTAACCCTCCTTGTTCTTCCCTTTTTGATGTGGGCTGCTAATTTTTTCCGAAAAGGCGTACGTGACAGTTTTCAGCAGGTAAGAAATGAGGTTTCGAGGCTCAATTCATTCCTTCAGGAACATATTACCGGAATGCACATCGTGCAGCTATTTAACCGTCAGGAAAAAGAATTCTCAAAATTTAACAGAATAAACGCAGCTCACAGAGATGCACATATCAGGGGCATTTTCTATTATGCTGTATTTTTCCCGATTGTAGAATTTCTGGTGGCCGTTACCCTAGCCATTATCCTGCTATACGGCACAGGCGGCATTATGCAAAAAAGCCTGCAACCCGGCGAACTGACGGCTTTCATCATGTTTGTAAACCTGTTTTTCAGACCTGTACGCGCAATAGCAGACAGGTTCAACAACATACAAATGGGCATGGTTGCTGCAGAACGGATTTTTCAGTTACTCGATGATGCTGAAAACATAGAGGCTTCCGGCAATGTAGTTCCGCAAAAACTTAAAGGAGAAATTCGATTTGAAAACGTTTGGTTTGCGTATGAAGGCGAAAACTGGGTCATCCGCGATTTATCATTTACGGTAAAACCGGGCGAAACCTTTGCCATTGTTGGCCATACGGGAAGCGGTAAAACCACTGTTATCGGCCTGATATCTCGTTTTTACCGGCATCAGCGTGGGAAAATTTACATCGATGGGGTAGATATTGAATCATACGATTTACAAACGCTGAGAAAACGGATTGTTTCTGTCCTGCAGGACGTTTTTCTCTTCAGCGGCAGCATAGCCGATAATATCCGGCTGAAAAATCAGGAAATCACCGACATCGAAATCACCGAGGCGGCGAGAATGATTGGCGCATATGATTTTATAGATCATTTGCCCGGCAGGTTTGATTTTAATGTGATGGAAAGAGGCATGTCGCTCAGTATGGGACAAAGACAACTGATCAGTTTCATTAGGGCACTGGCATGCAAGCCGGAAATCATTATTCTGGATGAGGCCACAAGCAATATCGACAGTGAAACAGAGCAACTGATTCAAAAAGCCATTTTACAACTCCTAAACAACAGAACGGCTGTGGTAATTGCCCATAGACTGAGCACCATCAGACATGCCGACCGTATTTTATACATGAAAAACGGCGAGAAACTCGAGGAAGGCACACATTACGAACTTATGTTGAAAAATGGTCTGTATGCCTCCATGTACAAAGCACAGCAGTTTTCAGGCGACAATATTATCGCATAAAAAAAGCCGGTCAAAAGACCGGCTTTTTTTAATTATTTCTGGGAAAATCAGGCTTCTTCCGCTTCTGCTTCCATTTTGGAAGCCATCAGACGGTCGTATTCCTCTTTGGAACCGGTAATCACGTTGTCCCAGTTACGCATGCCGGTACCGGCAGGTATCAGGTGACCTACGATTACGTTTTCCTTGAGACCTCTCAGTTCGTCAACCTTACCGGAAATGGCAGCCTCGTTCAGCACCTTGGTTGTTTCCTGGAAGGATGCAGCACTCATGAAGCTCTGCGTACCCAATGATGCTTTGGTAATACCCATCAGTACAGGCTGGGCTGTGGCTGAGACAGCATCGCGGAATTCCACCAGTTTTTTATCCTGACGGCGCAGTGCGCTGTTTTCCTGCCTCAAATCCTTCAGACTTACAATCTGACCGGGATGCATATGCTCGCTTTCGCCGGCATCGGTAACCACCTTTTTATCCCAAATCCAGTCGTTTTCAGACTGCAGGTTCCATCTGTCGGTGATTTCACCTTCAAGGAAACGGGTATCTCCAGGATCATTTACTTCCATCTTCTGCATCATCTGCCTAACGATAGTTTCGATGTGTTTGTCGTTGATTTTTACACCCTGCAGGCGATATACTTCCTGAATACCGTTCAGCACGTAGCGCTGAACAGCACCGGGGCCTTCGATGCGCAGAATATCCTGGGGTGTAATGGCACCGTCACTGAGAGGCTGACCGGCACGTACGAAGTCACCGTCGTGAACAAGGATGTGCTTACTCAACGCTACCTGGTAGTGCTTTTTCTCTCCGTCCTTGCTGGTCACGATAATCTCCTGGTTACCGCGCTTGCTCACACCGTATTCAACCACACCGTCGATTTCACTCACAACAGCAGGGTTTGAAGGGTTTCGGGCTTCAAACAATTCTGTTACGCGGGGAAGACCACCGGTAATATCACGGGTACGGGTAGCGCTTCTGGGAATTTTCGCCAGAATATCGCCCGCTTTCACATTGGAACCATTTTTGGCAACAAGGATTGAGCCTACGGGCATGTTGAAGTGCTTGTTAATATCCCCTTTGCCGTCCACTGCAATTACAGGAACAACGGTTCTATCTTTACTTTCAACAATTACCAGCTCGCTGAG
Source organism: Flavobacteriales bacterium (assembly GCA_947463125.1). Classification (GTDB taxonomy): domain Bacteria; phylum Bacteroidota; class Bacteroidia; order NS11-12g; family UBA955; genus RGEC01. Next base: position 28,901 of record CANHQZ010000017.1, read on the forward strand.
ACCGGTTTGCTCATCCCCTTCTTCACGCATGTTCACACCTTCAACGATGTTTTCATACTTAACGGTTCCGTCAATATCAGAAATGATAAGGGTATTAAATGGATCCCAAGTGCAGAGTTTGTCGCCTTTCTTTACAGTAACGCCTTCTTTCACCATCAGCTGCGCACCGTAGGGTACGTTGTAGCTGGTGATTACGTTATTGTTGCGGGCATCCAGAATACGGATTTCTCCGCTTCTTCCCAATACGATATCTACTTTTTTCTTCTTGCCGGTTTCGTCATCCACCACTTCTTTGGATACGGTACGCATGCTATCGAAGTTCACCATACCCTCATATTTGGTTTCAAGGGTATTTTCCGCAGCAATGTTCATCGCAGCACCACCGGTGTGGAACGTACGCAGGGTAAGCTGGGTTCCGGGTTCACCAATAGACTGTGCAGCAATAACGCCTACTGCTTCGCCAATCTGCACCATGCGGCCTGTGGCCAGGTTACGTCCGTAGCACTTGGCACAAACACCGGTGAGGGTTTCACAGGTAAGTACACTGCGGATTTCCACTTCCTCTATGCCGGCAGCATCAATAGCCGCAGCCATTTTTTCGGTAACTTCCTGGCCACCCAGTCCGAGTACTTCACCTGTTGCGGGGTCAATTACATCATCTACCAGACAACGACCGAGGATACGCTCATTCAAGCTTTCTGCAACCTCGTCATTGTTAATAATGGCAGACATAGCAATACCTCTGAGGGTACCGCAATCAGGTTCTGTAATTACCACGTCCTGTGCTACGTCGTGCAAACGACGGGTCAGGTAACCTGCGTCAGCTGTTTTCAACGCCGTATCAGCAAGACCCTTACGGGCACCGTGCGTAGAAATAAAGTATTCCAATACGTTCAAACCCTCTTTAAAGTTTGAAATAATGGGGTTTTCAATGGTATCACCGGTTCCGCCGCCGCTGCTCTTCTGAGGCTTGGCCATAAGACCACGCATACCGCCGAGCTGACGAATCTGCTCGTTAGAACCACGGGCACCGGAATCCAGCATCATGTAAATCGGGTTAAAGCCCTGATCATCTGAACTGAGTTCTTTGATAAGGACACGAGCCAGCTGATTGTTTACACGGGTCCAGAGGTCAATTACCTGGTTATATCTTTCGTTGTTGGTAATGAAGCCCATGTCAGCATTAGACTGGATTTCCTGTACCTCTTCGTAAGCTTTGTTAACCAGCTGATCTTTCTCATCTGGAATCTTCACATAGCTCATGTTAAAGCTAAGACCACCGCGGAATGCGTAGTGGAATCCGAGTCCTTTAATCGCATCGAGGAAGTTGGCAGCTTTTGCTACGCCGGCCACACGAATCATGCCTGAAATGATATCGCGAAGATTCTTTTTCTTCAGCAGTTCATTGATGTAACCGTATTCCTCGGGAACAACCTGGTTGAAAAGGATACGACCCATGGATGTATCAATCACTTTCCATACCAGTTCATCATTTTCCTTTACACGCACACGGCATTTAACCTTGGCATGAAGATCCACTCTGCCTTCATTGTATGCAATGATTGCTTCTTCTGCAGCGTAGAAAGTCAAACCTTCACCCTTAACAGGATGCTGCTTGGTCCCTACGCGCTCTTTGGTAATGTAGTACAGACCCAAAATCATGTCCTGAGAAGGTACTGTAACCGGAGAACCGTTGGCAGGGTTAAGGATATTGTGCGAGGCAAGCATCAGCAACTGTGCTTCTGAAATAGCTGCGTTACCCAGAGGCACGTGAACCGCCATCTGGTCACCGTCAAAGTCAGCGTTAAAGCCGGTACAAACTAACGGGTGAAGCTGAATTGCCTTACCTTCAACCAGCTTAGGCTGGAATGCCTGTATACCCAGTCTGTGCAGTGTAGGAGCACGGTTCAACAGAACAGGATGTCCTTTGAGTATGTTTTCGAGAATATCCCAGATAACCGGATCTTTCTTCTCAACAATTTTTTTGGCAGTTTTTACTGTTTTTACAATACCCCTTTCAATCAGTTTACGGATAATAAACGGTTTGAAAAGTTCAGCTGCCATATTTTTGGGCAAGCCGCACTCGTTCAGTTTAAGGGTAGGACCTACCACGATTACGGAACGGCCGGAATAATCAACACGTTTACCCAACAGATTCTGACGGAAACGACCCTGTTTGCCTTTCAGCATATCGCTGAGTGACTTCAAAGGACGGTTACCTTCACTTTTAACGGCGCTGGCGCGGCGGGTGTTATCCAGCAGCGAATCTACCGCTTCCTGAAGCATACGCTTTTCGTTGCGAAGAATCACTTCAGGTGCTTTGATTTCAATAAGACGCTTAAGACGGTTATTACGGATAATTACGCGGCGATACAGATCGTTCAAATCTGAAGTCGCAAATCTTCCACCTTCAAGCGGCACCAGTGGGCGCAGTTCGGGCGGAATTACGGGTAACATCTTCAGCACCATCCATTCAGGACGGTTTTCGCCTGTGCGCTGGGCACTGCGGAAACCTTCAATTACCTTCAGACGCTTCAGGGCTTCCTGCTTACGCTGCTGGCTGGTTTCTGTAGCTGCCTGATTTCTCAGGTCATAACTCAACTTATCCAGGTTGATGCGGCTAAGCAGGTCATTGAGCGCTTCAGCACCCATACGGGCGATAAACTTGTTTGGATCGTTGTCATCCAGCATCTGATTTTCTTTAGGCAGAGAATCAATGATGTCAAGATATTCCTCTTCTGTCAGAAGATCCAGGTAGTTGCTGTTTGCAGCAGCACCGGGCTGAATAACCACATAGCGCTCGTAGTAAATAACCATGTCGAGCTTCTTGGTAGGAACGCCCAGCAAATAACCAATTTTATTGGGCAGAGAACGGAAGTACCAGATGTGTGCAACGGGAACCACCAGATTGATGTGCCCCATACGCTCACGACGCACTTTTTTCTCTGTTACCTCAACACCGCAACGGTCACAAACGATGCCTTTGTAGCGAATGCGTTTGTATTTGCCGCAATGACATTCATAATCCTTGATAGGACCAAAAATGCGTTCGCAGAAAAGACCGCCCATTTCGGGCTTGTAGCTGCGATAGTTGATGGTTTCTGGCTTGACAACCTCCCCAAAACTGCGGCGTAGTATGTTTTCCGGTGAAGCCAGCGAGATTCTGATCTTGCTGAAATTGCTTCCGATTTTTTGAACTTTCTTTTGTGTTTGCATGTTACTGACTTTCGCTCAGAATTATTCTATAAATGATACTTCCAGACCCAGACCTCTCAATTCGTGTACAAGTACATTGAATGATTCGGGGGTTCCGATATTACTCAGGTTTTCACCTTTCACAATGGCTTCGTATGCCTTGGCTCTGCCGGTGATGTCATCAGACTTAACGGTCAGGATTTCGCGCAGGATGTTGGATGCACCGAATGCTTCCAGCGCCCACACTTCCATCTCACCAAAACGCTGTCCACCGAACTGCGCCTTACCACCCAGCGGCTGCTGTGTAATGAGGCTGTATGGTCCGATTGAACGTGCGTGCATCTTGTCATCTACCATGTGACCCAGTTTCAGCATGTAAATAATACCTACTGTGGTGGGCTGATCGAACTTTTGACCCGACAAACCATCATTCAGATATACCAGACCATTGATGGGAATACCGGCTTTATTGGTCCACTCTTCAATCTCTGCATTGCTGGCACCATCGAAAATCGGGGTAGCGAATTTCACACCCAGTTCTTTTCCGGCCCAACCCAAAACAGTTTCATAAATCTGTCCAAGGTTCATACGCGAAGGTACGCCCAGCGGGTTCAGTACGATATCCACAGGCGTTCCGTCATCCAGGAATGGCATATCCTCTTCGCGAACGATTCTGGCTACGATACCTTTGTTACCGTGGCGTCCTGCCATTTTATCACCCACTTTCAGCTTACGCTTGGTGGCTACATAAACTTTGGCCATCTGCAAAATACCGGTAGGCAGTTCATCACCCACGCTGATGGAATAGTGCTCGCGCTTGAAGTTGGTAACCTTGTCGTTGTATACATTGATATAATTTGTCAATGCACGAACGATAAGTTCATTCTTCTCCGCATCGGCTGTCCAGTTGTGGTAGTTAACATTGCTGTAATCAATGCTCATCAGATTTTTCTGGGTAAACTTGGTACCCTTGCTGATCAGTTCCTCGCTGTACATGTTGTAAACTCCCTGGCTGGTTTTACCATTCACAATCTGGAACAACTTTTTAACCAGTTCTTCCTTGAACTCGGCCATTTCGCGCTTATGGTTGTCTTCCAGTTTCTGGAGTCTTCCCTTATCGCTGGCACGAATGGACTTATCCTTTTTGCTCTTGCTGAACAGTTTTTTCTCAATTACAACACCATCGGTACCGGGAGGCGCCTTCAGTGAAGCATCTTTCACGTCACCGGCTTTATCGCCGAAAATAGCACGAAGCAGCTTCTCTTCGGGTGAAGGTTCAGTTTCTCCTTTAGGTGTGATTTTACCGATAAGAATGTCGCCTTCTTTTACCTCAGCACCAATGCGAATCAGACCGTTCTCATCGAGATTACGGGTCATTTCATCACTCACATTGGGAATATCATTGGTCAGTTCTTCTTCACCGCGCTTGGTATCGCGAACTTCCAATTCAAACTCGGTAATGTAAACGGTGGTATACCAATCGTCTTTTACTACTTTTTCGGAAATCACAATCGCATCCTCAAAGTTGTAACCTTGCCATGGCATGAACGCTACTTTAAGGTTGCGTCCCAAAGCAAGTTCACCGCCTTGTGTTGCGTAGCCTTCGCAAATTACCTGACCTTTGGTAACCTTATCACCCTTCTTCACGATGGGATGAAGATTGATACATGAATTCTGGTTTGTTCTGCGGAACTTGGTCAGCTGGTAAGTTTTGGTGTTTCCGGTAAAGCTCACCAGATCGTCGTCTGAGTTGTGCTCGTAACGGATTCTGATTTCGCGGGCATCCACATATTCAACTACACCATTGCCTTCGGCGTTGATGAGTGAGCGGCTGTCGCGGGCTACCTTTTCTTCCAGGCCAGTTCCGACAATGGGGGCTTCAGGCTTTACCAGTGGCACAGCCTGACGCTGCATGTTTGATCCCATCAGTGCACGGTTGGCATCGTCATGCTCAAGGAACGGAATCAGCGATGCGGCAATCGATACAATCTGGTTGGGAGCTACGTCCATGTAATCCAGTTTGGAGGGATCTACCAGCGGGAAGTCACCTTCCTTGCGGCTTTTTACCAGAGCGGTTTTAAAGTTACCCTTGGCATCAACCTCAGCATTTGCCTGGGCGATGGTTTTCCCATCTTCTTCTTCAGCGCTCAGGTAGGTAATACCTTCTTCAATCTTGCCATCAACCACCTTACGGTAAGGGGTTTCGATGAAGCCCATATTGTTGATTTTGGCGTGTACGCAAAGAGAGGATATCAAACCAATATTGGGACCTTCTGGCGTTTCAATGGTACACAGACGACCGTAGTGGGTGTAGTGTACGTCACGCACTTCGAAACCGGCTCTTTCGCGGCTCAAACCACCCGGACCCAGTGCTGACAGACGACGCTTGTGCGTAATTTCTGCCAGAGGATTGATCTGATCCAGGAACTGAGAAAGCTGGTTGGTTCCAAAGAATGAATTGATTACGCTGCTCAGGGTTCTGGCATTTACCAGATCCTGGGGGGTAAACACTTCATTGTCGCGGATATTCATTTTTTCACGGATGGTGCGGGCCATACGGGCCAGACCTACACCGAACTGTGCATAGAGCTGCTCACCAACGGTACGAACGCGACGGTTGCTCAGGTGATCGATATCATCCAGGGCTTCCTGTCCGTTGTAAAGGTGTATCAGGAACTTGATAATGCTGATGATGTCATCTTTTGTAAGAACCTTCACATCCATCGGCGTGTTCATGTTCAGCTTCTGATTGATACGGTAGCGTCCCACATCACCCAGATCATAACGCTTATCAGAGAAGAACAGACGCTCGATGATACCCCTTGCGGTTTCCTCATCGGGCGGATCTGCGTTTCTGAGCTGACGGTAAATAACCTCCAAAGCCTCTTTACCGTTATTTGATGTATCTTTCTGAAGGGTATTGTAGATGATATCGAAATCGATGTTTCCGGTATTCTCGGTGTTCAGGATAACGGTTTTTACACCGGCATCCACAATAACATCTATATGTTCATCCGCGAGGATGGTATCACGCTCAAGGATAACTTCGTTTCTTTCTATTGAAACAACCTCACCTGTATCTTCGTCAACGAAGTCTTCAATCCAGGTGCGGAGTACCCTGGCTGCAAGTTTGCGGCCAATAACCTTTTTAAGACCAGTTTTGCTAACCTTAACCTCTTCGCTCAGTCCAAAAATATCAAGGATATCCTTGTCACTTTCGAAACCGATGGCGCGGAGAAGGGTTGTTACGGGGAATTTCTTTTTGCGATCGATGTATGCATACATCACGGCATTCACATCGGTAGCAAATTCAATCCAGGATCCTTTAAAAGGAATCACCCTGGCTGAATACAGCTTGGTTCCGTTGGAGTGAATACTCTGACCAAAGAACACACCGGGTGAACGGTGTAACTGGCTTACGATTACCCTTTCAGCACCATTAATAATAAAAGTGCCATTGGGTGTCATGTAGGGAATGGTTCCCAGGTAAACATCCTGAACGATGGTTTTAAAATCTTCGTGCTCAGGATCATTACAACTCAATTTCAGCTTTGCTTTCAGCGGTACGGCATAAGTAAGGCCGCGCTCAATGCATTCCTGAATAGTATATCTTGGCGGATCTACGAAATAGTCAAGGAATTCCAGAACAAAAATGTTTCTGGTGTCTGTAATGGGGAAGTTTTCACGGAACACCATGAAAAGGCCTTCGCCTTCGCGTTTATCGGCAGGAGTGTCGAGCTGGAAAAATTCCTGAAACGACTGCAGCTGCACATCGAGAAAATCGGGGTATTCAATGGCGTGTTTTACTTTGCCAAAAGAAACCCTGCTGTTTTGTAGTGTGCTCAATTTTTTTGTTTTTTAGGGTAATACAATGGATGTTTAACTCAATAAACGCCCAAAAGGCCCGCGGAAATCCGGGGCCGTTTGGGGTTGTGTTTGTTGGAAATTACTTGACCTCAACTTCAGCGCCCGCTTCTTTAAGTTTAGCTGCAAGATCTTCGGCTTCGGCTTTCGAAACTTTTTCTTTAACAGCTTTGGGGGCGGCGTCTACGAGGTCTTTGGCTTCTTTCAAACCGAGTCCGGTCAAATCTTTTACGATTTTAACCACATTCAGTTTGTTAGCGCCAGCGTTTTTGAGGATTACATCAAACTCGGTTTGTTCCTCAGCGGCGGCACCGGCACCACCACCCGCTGCGGGTGCGGCTACGGCTACTGCAGCAGCTGCAGGCTCAATACCATGCTCTTCCTTCAGGATTTGAGCAAGTTCATTTACCTCTTTTACAGTGAGATTTACCAACTGATTCGCGAATTCTTTCAGATCTACCATTGTTTTATTGTTTTTTGAGTTTTTTAAATTAGTTAATTATTCTTTTGAGTCGGCTACTGCCTTTACCAAACCGGCAATTTTTTGACCGGCATTACCTTGCAGTGCGCTGATAACATTGCGTGCAGGTGATTGCAACAGGCCAATAACTTCACCGATAAGTTCATTTTTGGTTTTAAGCTTGATGATTTCTTCCAACGCTCCATCGCCAAGAAAAACACTATTATCTATCCAGGCACCTTTCAAAATGGGAAGATCGCCCTTGTCGCGGAAAGTTTTCATGGCTGTGGCAGGCGCTTTCATTTGATCTGAAATCATCACGCAGGTTGAACCCGCCAGTGCATTCTTCAAATCACCAAAATCCTTACCGCTGTTGTCCATGGCAATGTTAATCAAGGTGTTTTTAGCCATGCGCATACTAACACCGCTGTTAAATAACAAACGGCGGAAAGCATTGGTTGCATTGGCACTAAGACCGGTGGTGTCGGCCAGATAAACCACGTCATTATTCTTGAAGGTTTCCGTAAGTTCGGCAACCACGGCTTGTTTTTGTTCTTTGTTCATAATCAGATTCCTGGAATGGATTTAACATCAATATTCACACCGGGACTCATGGTACTGCTCATGTAGATACTTTTGAAATAGGTACCCTTTGCGGCAGACGGCTTCAGTTTATTGAGAACCTGAACCAGTTCCAGTGCATTTTCGCTCAATTTATCGGCGTCAAAAGAAACCTTACCCACCGAAGTGTGAATGATTCCTGTTTTGTCGACTTTAAAGTCAATTTTACCGGCCTTCACCTCGGTAACGGCTTTTCCCACTTCCGTGGTAACGGTTCCGCTCTTTGGGTTTGGCATCAGGTTTCTTGGACCCAGCACTTTACCCAGACGGCCCAGTTTGGCCATTACACTTGGAAGTGCGATGATGATGTCAATATCGGTCCACCCACCGGCGATTTTTTCGATGTAGTCATCAAGACCTACGTGGTCAGCACCGGCATCTTTGGCCTCTTGCTCTTTATCAGGAGTACAAAGAACCAGCACGCGAACGGTCTTACCCAAACCGTGTGGCAGGCTCGCTACACCGCGTACCATTTGATTGGCCTGACGAGGATCCACACCGAGACGAACGTCGATATCTACAGACGCGTCGAACTTGGTGGTTGTAATCTTTTTTACGATTTCGCAAGCTTCTTTCAGCGTGTATGACTTGGTGCTGTCATATTTGCTGAGCGCTTCTTTTCTTTTTTTACCAACTTTCATTTTCTTGCTTCTTTAAAAGGTTTAAAAGGGCGCCTCA
>CANHQZ010000018.1 GCA_947463125.1 Flavobacteriales bacterium
CAACGTGGTTCAGAGCAGGTAGCAGCAGGTTATTTTTTATATGGTACCAGCACCATGCTCATCTACAGCACAGGCAATGGGGTTAACGGATTTACCCTTGATGATACCCTGCAGGAATTTTGCCTTTCTCACGAAAACATACGAATACCGGAACAAGGAGCTATTTTTTCCCTGAATGAAGGCAATACATCGGATTTTCCGGAAGGGGTAAAACAATATATTGCCTGGTGTAAAGAAAAGGATAAATCTACTGGAAGGCCTTATGGCGCGCGTTATATAGGTAGTTTGATTGCCGATGTTCACCGAAATTTACTGAGGGGTGGGATATTTATCTATCCGGGTACTGAAAAGAAGCCCAGTGGTAAACTTCGGTTAATTTATGAGTGCAATACCATGGCATTTATCGTTGAGCAGGCAGGAGGAATGGCTCATTCAGGCAATGAGCGAATTCTGGATATTCTGCCAACAGATTTGCACCAGCGCTCACCGTTGTTTATCGGAAGCACCGAAATGGTAAAGCAGGCACTTGAGTATCTGCACCGATACGTCTGATCAGTTATCCAATACTTCCAGCATTACCTTAAATGACCGGACATCTTTGCCGGGAAAAACAACTTCGCCCATATAGGACAGCAGTTGCTCTGCCAGTTTTCTGCGTGCAAGCCTGTCGGCAATAGGTGTTTCTCTGTTAAGCAATTTTTGTAGCAGAAGAAGGTTGTTTTCCTTTGAAATTCCGCTTAACCAACCGGTATGTATGTTAGCTTCTTCTGCATGCAGGGCAAGGCCGTGGCCTGCCGACTCACACAAATTGATTATGAAGCGGTGCAGGAACCATAAATCGGTTTCATTTCTGCGATACAACCGCGAAAAATCTGTTTTTACCGATAAAAAAAGGTTTTCGTCCGGCATCTGATCCGGCATCGTGTTGCGGATGAGTTCAGTGCAAATGAGGGCCGTATTGTTGCTCAGAAAGTCTTCGGTCATGAAGGGTTCTGTGGCTTTGATTTCTTTTGCCCTCAGCAGGGATTGTTTTTCTGTGAAATTGAATACTACTTCCAGAAAAGTACCTGGTCTTAGCAAAGCACTTTTGCCTTTTTTACCCTGAACCCCGGAAAAGATGAATGACAGAATGCCGTGTGATTGGCAAAACAGGTGGACTACGGCAGAATTTTCGCCATAAGGTATTCTTTTTAGTACAAGTGCTTCGGTTTTAATCAGCATCAGTCAATCCAGTCGGCAACGAACAGGTTGGTGGCCCTGCCGCCTCCGTTGTTTCTGTTGGAGGAGAAAACCAACTGTTTCCCATTAGGTGAAAACATGGGAAAGGAGTTAAACACACTCTCGGTGGTTATTTGCTCCAGATTGCTTCCGTCTTCATTAATCATAAACAGCTGAAAATCATATCCGCGAGCACTTTTATGGTTGCTTGAGAAAATGATTTTTTTATTGTTTGGATGATAAAAAGGGGCCCAGTTTGCTTTGCCCAGGGTCGTTACCTGCCTAAGATTGGTTCCATCAACATTGATGGTGTAAATCTCCATGTTTGTAGGTTCCACCAGGTTACGGGATAGCAGATCCTTGTATTTGGCAATTTCAGTTTCAGTTTTGGGTCTGCTGCTGCGAAAAACGATTTTCTTGCTGTCGGGGCTGAAGAAGGCGCCACCATCGTACCCCAGGCCAAAGGTGAGTTGCTTTTGGTTTTTCCCGTCAATATCCATCACCCATAACTCCAGATCGCCGCTGCGGGTGCTGGTAAAGACGATTTTTTTGCCGTCAGGGGATACAGTTGCTTCTGCATCATATCCGGACTGATCTGTCAGTCTGGCTGTGATTTTGCCGTTTAAATCTGAAACGAAAATATCATAGCTCGGGTACAATGGCCATACATAGGCGCCCTTGGTTTCAGGTGGCGGCGGGCAGCTTTTGTTATCAAGGTGAGTACTGGCAAAAAGCACATGTTTGTTGTCGGGCATGAAATAGGAGCAGGTAGTGCGTCCTTCTCCCGTGCTGATCAGGTTGGGTACATAGCCCGAATCTCCAAAACCGGATAATTTTGAGGTGAAAATTTGGTCGCACTGCACGCCCCATGCGGCATTGTTGCTTTGAAAAGTTAACTGTTTGCCGTCAAAACTCCAGTAAGCCTCGGCATTGTCTCCGCCAAAAGTAAGCTGACGCAGGTTTCGAAGGTGTTTCTCATCCTTGCCCGGGGGCATGTAACTGACTTTTTTCTGGCTACTGCAACCTGCCAGCAGCAATACAAAGGCGACTAAAAAATGATACCGTAACATTGGTAAATGAAAGATGCTGCAAAGGTACGTTTTTAGCACCGACCCATTGTGTAAGAAAGTGTTTAATTCAGCAATTCCCAGGCGATTTTTGGGTAACCTTTTTCACCTTTGTCATTGTAGAAGTCAACAAACCTCATTTTGAAATAATTGCCTTTGGCATCAAGGATGATAAAGATTTTCTTTTGATTGACGGTATATTTATTGGCCGACAGGCTCCAGGTTTTCCAGTCATATCCTATCTCATTGAGAAAATTGCTAAAAACAAGCGATTTGGCATATTGCAGGTTAATGGCATTAAAGTCAATAACATTGTTTAATTCCAATACCTTCACTTTGTTGGGATTGCTGAGAACGCCACGCAGGATATAGGGCATGGTAGTGCCGATGGTTTCTTCCGTAACCGTTTGTTTGTAGGTGGTGATTACAATATCCCAGTTATCGCGCTGGAATGGTTCGTTGTAAACTTCTTTTTCTGTGGAGAAGCAGTAATAGGCATAGTTGTACTCATTTTTAGCGGTAATATACACGTCGTGCGGTGTGGTATCTGTTAACGCACCCCACTGAAAGTGGTAAGATCCCCCTTCTCTGCCCAGCATTTTCAATTTGATGTATTTTTTTGTTCCAAGGGAATCCGCTCCGCGATTAATGATGTACAAACGGTCTTTGGGCTTGGCTTTTCCGGATTGATAACTCTCGCACCAACCGGAAAATGACAATGAATCCGCATGTCCGTTAGGGTTATCAAAAGTCCAATTATGTTTGCTTTCTTCAATGTACTGAATATCGCGGAAATTGGTGTTTTCCATGTAGGTTACGGCATAGGCACTGTGCTTGCCGCAATTGATAATAATATTGTTTTTTTCACTGAGCGAGAATCCGATATCCCATAAACCAAATGAATTAGAAGCTGTTTTTTGGGTGGAAAACTCAAACCATAGCTGATTCTCATAATTTTCTCCCATGGCAAATGTAGCTGACTGTGTTCCCAGCGGCACTTCCGGTGCCGTGTATAAGGGTTCATCCTTTTCACAGGCGGTAATGCTCAGGCATGTAAGTATGACAAACAATATGTATAGCTTGTTTTTCCTCATTTGATATCGAAACTTAAACGTAGAAATGCCGTTCTGCCGGGTGCAATATTGACATTCAGACCCTGTTCAGAGTGGGGTGTCAGGTTGCGGCGTGTAGAGGCAAGTGTGGTAACTCCGAGTATGTTTTTAATGCCGCAGGAAATATGCAGATTTGCTTTGGGAAAAGCTTTTTGGGCGGTGATGTCTATCAGATAAAAACCTGCAGTTCTGTAGCGATCGTTGTTTTCCATGTATCCCATGGTGGGGCTGGTGTATCTGCTCAGCAGGGATACGGAGGCATTCTGCCGTTTAATTTTTCGCGTGAGATTGAAAGCGAGCTGTCCGTTCAGGTATGAGCGCTGATTTACAGTATCGGCCTGTTCCAGTAAGTCGTATACATTGAGCAGGGTGCCGGACATTTGAAACGAGAATTTTTCATTGTGAAATTCAAAGTTGGTACTCAGGCCCTGGGAACGGAATCTTCCTATATTGATGTAGGTGTAGTAGTTGGTATTCAAATCAATCAGGGCGAGGTTGATTTTGTTTCTGATGATGTTGTTAAACAAAGAGAAGCTGAATATGGCTCCTGAAGTGCTTGAAAACGGGTGTCGGTAATCAAAAGACAGAATAAAATTATCTGATATTTCCGCTTTCAGGCTGTCATTACCATGAACATTGTGGCTCATGTCCACAAAATAGAAGTTCAGTTCTTTCAGTGATGGCGCCCTGAAACCTTTGGCGTAGCTGCCGCGGAAACACAGGTGTTTGGATAAATTATATTTCAACTGTAAAGAAGGAATAACAGGAGCCATTTTCAGCCTGTTGCCAAACACAGAGGTAATGACGGGGCTGCCGAACCGAGAATTATGCAAAACCCGAACGGAGGGTCTGATCTGCCACTCTTTGCTGGGGGAGTATTCCAAAGAGCCAAAAACAGCAAGATCTGTAATACCGGGAAGCTCCGCAGGTATTCTCTTTCCGGTTCCGGTTTCTCTCATAAAATCATAGCCAGCGGTCCAGGATGCCTTGTTTACCGGATTTCTGTGCGTATACACCCCACGCGAATTAATCATAGTAAAAATGGTTGTATCCTGGTCTTCAGGCCTGTAGGGCGTTTCCGCGCCGGTTACCAGGTTCCTTTTGATCGTGTTTTTGGCTCTGTTAAAGTAATTGAACGCATTTTGCCATTCAAACCGGCTAAAAGCGTTTATCTTGAACACTGAATGTATGGTATTGTCAATCCTTGTGGTCTGGTAAATGGAATTGTAACCGGTAACATTGGCCAGGCTGAATTCAGCGTCGCTGCGGTCTGTAAGCTTCTCCTGGAAAATAGATGAACTGATGCGGTGGTTGCTATTTTTTGTGTTCAAAAAAAATGCTGCATCCGCAAACTGCTTGGTTTTTGGTTTCCAGTCAAAGCTTCTGGTTGATGGATTGAAATCCCTGCCGGCAAAGAAATGACGTCCCGCATTTAATGTAATTGGCATGTTTTTGTGCAATCTGCCTGAAACATTAACATCGTAGTTGAAGTTGCTGAAGGAAGACATATAATCGTGAAACACATTAATTCGGGTGTTGAATCGCTGGTTAGAGGGGTTTTTGGTGATAATGTTAATGACTCCGCCGAGAGCATCGGTTCCGTATACCACACTCATGGGCCCTTCAATAATTTCAACACGCTCCACGTTGCTGAGAACAATCTGACCCAGATCTACATTGCCATTTACCCTGCCTATTACCGGAATACCATTGATGAGAATTTTTATATCCTGTCCGCCAATTCCTTGCATAATAGCATTGCTACCCATAACGGCATCCTGGCCTACCTGAATGTTGGCTTCGTTCAACAGCAGTTCGCCCAGATTTTGTGCTCCCAGTTGTATGAACTTTTCTTTTTGTATAACACGAACCAGATAGGGGTTATCTGCAATTTGCCTGGGACCTGTGGCTCCGGTTATGGTTACCGGGTTGATGAGCATGTTTTTTTGCTTCAGGGAAACAACGATATGCAGGTCCATTGCGGAATAGGTGCCTGAAAAATCTATCATTGAGTCGGAAGGTGAAATGATGCTCAGTTTGAACGCACCTGTACTGTTTACTGTGAAAATTCCCTGTGCATCGGTTTTGCCCGTGAGCAGTGAGGTCTGAGGCCGAAAATCCGCCAGCACATCAGCCCCGGCCACCGGTTTTCCTTTCTCATCCGTAACCCGGACGGTTCGCTCCTGGGCAAACACACCCACACAACCCGCTACCAGGCTTATAAAAGAGGCTATGTAGGGTTTAATGCGCAAGGTTTACTCGATAACCAGTTTTTTGGTCATCACTTCATTTCCGGATTGCAGTTGAAGCAGATACAGGCCTGCCGGTATTTTATCTAGCGAGATGGCGTAAGCATTCCAGGCCACCTGCGCAGCAATGTTCTCAGAAACGAGGGTTTTACCGTCAAGGGATTTAATAGACAGGGTGCAGTTTTTGGGTGTTTTTAGGTCAAGCGTTAGGTAAAGATTCTTGGAAGCGGGGTTTGGATAAACATTAACGTTTCCGAAAACCGGGTCTTTCACCGACAGGCTGTTTCGAAGTTGCATGCGGCTGAACCTGATTTTTCCGGAAGCGGATCCGGTAAAGCCAGTCATGTGTATGAGCCAGTAGGTAGTATCATTGGTGCGAACACGCTCAACCAGGTAGCTCATGGTGTCGCTGAGTGTCCAGGTGCTGTTGAATGATTTCCAACCGGAACCAATGCCTGTAAGGTCATTTTTGAAGGATTTGGTGTAATCGCCAACCAGCCAGTTGCTGTCAGGTTTGAGGCTGTTAAATGGTTTTCCGAACACCTTGGCAGTCCGGGTTCCACGCTTACTTTCTATCCCCATTACAGGATACATCTCCATTCCTCCTGTCATTGGATTCGCAGATAATTCAAAATAACGGTTGAAGCTGATGTCCCAATCTGTTGAAGTTGGTTCACGATCGGGTTTTGTGCCTCCGTTGAATCTGAAATACTTGTACATTTTACCTGCAGCAGCCGACTGAAAAAGGGTGTCTGTTTTTTCGGCTGATCCGTCCAGGTTGGCATAACGGAAGATTAAATCGCCATTTGCTTTCTGAATCACAGGCCAGAATTTCAAAAACCGTGTGTAGGTTCCCGGTGCCATGCCCGCCCAGGCCAGTAAAAAGAGAGAGTCGCCTGTAACTTCTTTTGAATTTACATCGTAGGTACCCCATCCGAACTTCCATTTGGCCATGTCATTGTAGAGATTGAAGGCACCTTTGTTATGGTCGTGAATATCATTCCACAGCGGTTTCCATGTGTTCCACCCGCTGGTGTCGAAAGTAGACCAAGCACCGGTTTTCCCTTTAGGGTACTGAAACACACGCAGACCACTCATGTGATTGGCGCGGATGCAATTGTCGCGGCTAACGGATGTGTGGGCAATATCCCAGTTGTTGACGGTGGCGTTTGATTTGGTGCCGGTTTTGATGTCATAATATACCTGATTGGCGTAGCCCGGGCCCATTACAGCCGAGTCATTCAAAACGGTTTGAGCAGAAATACGATCTGCAGCAAGCGCAGTCAACACAGGTAAAATCAAAAGAGAATATTTCATGGTTAGTGAGAATGTTGTTTTTTAACGCTGCAAAGTTACTTCATTGCCGCCTGATGCTATTGTATTTGACCTTGTATTACTGTCATTTTTGGGTAATGATTTCCTCGGGTTATTTTCCATCAAAAAAGAACATTGGGCAGTTCAATGTGTTGTACCTTTGCATGAACAAAAATTTTATCTGCGGTTTTGGCAAAAATCAGCATTAATATCAAGTCCGGAACCCTTGAAAAAGAGGGTTTGGTGGTGGGGATAGATCTGGGTACCACGAATAGCATCGTGGCCCTTGTGAACCCTGAAACGGGAATGCCGGAAGTCCTGGGCAGATCGGGGGAATTGCTGGTTCCTTCTGTGGTACATATTACCCACGACGGCATGCCCGTAGTGGGCAGCATTGCCAGGCAGGCGCTGGTTTCTCACCCACAGAGCACCATTTTTTCGGTGAAACGGCTATTGGGCAGAAGTTACAAGGATATTGAGGCACATGCGCCATACTATACCTACCGGATTCTGGACGAAGAAGATGATA
Organism: Flavobacteriales bacterium; assembly: GCA_947463125.1. GTDB lineage: Bacteria > Bacteroidota > Bacteroidia > NS11-12g > UBA955 > RGEC01. The sequence continues at coordinate 7,490 of CANHQZ010000018.1, forward strand.
AACTGGTTCGTGTAGAGGTAAATGGCAAGTACTATACGCCCATTGAGCTTAGTGCAGAAATTCTTGCCGAGCTAAAAAGACGAGCAGAATCTATAACCGGGAAATCGGTCAACCGGGCAGTTATCACCGTCCCCGCTTATTTTAATGACAGCCAAAGACAAGCTACACGCGATGCCGGAAAGATGGCAGGCCTTGAAGTGCTTCGTATTGTGAATGAACCTACCGCGGCCAGTCTTGCCTACGGACTGGGTATGAATACCAGCGAGACAAAAACAGTGGTTGTTTATGATCTGGGTGGCGGTACGTTTGATGTTTCCGTTTTGCGCATTGAAGAAGGCGTTTTTGAGGTGTTGAGTACGCAGGGAGATACCTATCTGGGCGGGGATGATTTCGATCGGGTAATCGTGCATTTCTGGCTGCAGTTCATGCCGGAAGCCCTGCACGCAGAGGCACACAAATCCCTCAGATTACTGGCCGAGGAAGCCAAAAAACAGGTTTGCAGCGGGCGTGAATTTGAGGAATCAGTCACGCTTTCTGATGAGAATTTCAGGCTCACGCTGAACTTTGATACTTTTGAGTCTATTACCCGGTCCTTGATGGACAGAACCCTGGATTGCCTGCATATGGCACTGCGTGATGCAAAACTGTCAACCGGGGAAGTGGATGATGTGATTCTGGTAGGTGGCAGTACGCGCATGCCTTTTGTAAAGCAACGTTTGGCCGATTTGTTTGGTCATGATAAGGTGAACGATTCATTAAACCCGGATGAAGTGGTAGCGCTTGGAGCGGCTGTAGAGGCTGATGTGCTTGCCGGCAACCGAAATGATATTCTGCTGCTGGACGTAACACCGTTGAGTCTGGGAATTGAAACGCTGGGCGGTTTAATGGATGTGCTGATACCGAGAAATACCAAAATTCCCTGCAAGTATGTAAAATCATACACGACGTCTGTGGACGGGCAGGTAAAAATGAGCATTGCTGTTTATCAGGGCGAAAGGGAACTGGTTGCTGAAAACCGAAAGCTGGGAGAATTGCTACTCACCGGCATTCCTGCCATGCCGGCAGGTTTACCGAAAATTGAGGTGACTTTTCTGCTGAATGCCGACGGTATTTTAACAGTAGAGGCCAAAGAACTGAGAAGCGGTGTTCAGCAAAATATTGAAATCAAGCCCCAGTATGGTTTGTCGGATGCCGATGTGGAGAGAATGCTGTTGGACAGCCTTAGCCATGCTAAGGAAGACGTGGCCCTTCGCATGCTGGTGGAAGCCAGAACAGAAGCAGAACAGATGATTTATACGGTGGGTCGGTTTCTGGAAAAAAATGCCGCATTGCTCAGTGAGGATGAGATTATTACAACCAAACAGCGCTGCGAATCTCTGGAAAATGCACTCTCAAATCCTGACAAAGACACAATACTGCAGGGTATTGATGCGTTAAATGAATATACAAGGCCTTTTGCCGAAAGGCTGATGAACAAAGCGGTTTCATCGGCTCTTTCAGGCACCCATATTGATAACGTATGAAGAATACATTGCTGACCGTTTTGCTTCTGATGGCTTGTGCTTTTGCAAAGGCGCAAACCTGGACTGAATCTGAAATGATGGAGCGGCAGAACTATGGCTTAAAGCTGGGGTTCAATTTTACTTCGATCTGGGGAGGGGAACTGCAAAATCCCAGGCCGTATTTTGGTCCTACAGCCGGCTTTTTCTGGCATACAAAAGAGACTAAAAAGCCATTCATGTTCCAGACCGGCTTTGAAGGCAGCCTCCGCGGAAGCAATTTTGCCAACAAGGACAATGATTTGCCCGGCGGAGGGAACAGTAATTATCGCCGGATTGGTCTGATAACGGCTGATGTTCCCTTGTTGTTGAATTACAGGCTTGGACCCAAGAAAGAGGAAAGAACCCGCCTGATTCAGGCCGGTGCGATTGTTTCGGCCACTGTAAGAAGCACCGCCTATCTGGGAGAGGATAAGCTCCCTGCCCAGCATTTCCTTGATAGCTCCAGCCACCTGTATAAGTGGGATAATTTGCCCTTAAGACCCATAGAGTTTCTGGCTGTTATCGGTTACCAGGACCGCGGCAGAACTGCGGGCTGGCAAGTGCAGCTACAGGTGGGCATCAACAACCTTAATAACGTAAAATATGATGCAAACGGTCAGGTTATTCCATTCATGCGCTACGCTTATCCTGCCACCAACACCGGTAGGCGCATCAGCACCTGGAACCTGAAGTTCAGCGCCTTGTTTTAGGGCATTTCCATAGTATTTTACTTAATTTTGCTGAAGAAATGGCACAATCAGTGGCTTTTTACACGCTGGGCTGCAAGCTAAACTTTGCTGAAACCGGCACCATTGGCAAGCAGCTGGCTGATCATGGATTTAAACGGGCTGAATTTACCGACGGTGCCGACATGTATGTCATCAATACCTGCAGCGTTACGGATCATGCTGACCGAAAGTGTAAAAAAGTAGTGGCTGAGGCCCTGCGACACAATCCTGAGGCATATATTGTTGTTGTAGGTTGTTATGCGCAGCTGAAGCCTGTGGAGATTTCACAGATACCGGGTGTGGATCTGGTGCTGGGTGCTGCTGAAAAGTTCAACCTGATGGCCCATCTGGGAGAGTTGAGCAAGGAATCGAAGCCACGAATTTTGAATGCCCCTATCAAAGAAACACGCGATTTTGTGCCGGGCTTCAGTGAAGGGGAGCGAACCCGAGCTTTTGTGAAGGTGCAGGATGGTTGTGATTATTTCTGTTCGTTTTGTACCATTCCTTTGGCCCGCGGCAGCAGCCGCAGCGCAACCATTGAAGAAACAATCGAAAAGATAAAGCAGGTGGCAACCGGTGCAGTTCGTGAAATTGTGTTAACAGGCGTAAACCTGGGTGATTTTGGGGTGAATCATGGGGAAGATTTTTTCGGTCTGATACGCGAACTCGATAAACTTGATTCAGTGGATCGTTTCCGTATCAGCAGCATCGAACCCAATTTGCTCAGTGATGAAATTATTGATTTTGTAGCCGGATCGGCCCGGTTTGTGCCCCATTTTCACATCCCGCTGCAAAGCGGCAGCGATGAAATTCTGGGCAGAATGCGGCGCAGGTATAAAACCGACCTATACAAAAGCCGCATCGAACATATTCTTCGGGTAATGCCGCATTGTGCCATTGGTGTGGATGTGATTGTGGGATTCCCGGGAGAAACGGAAGAGGAATTCCTGAAAACCTATCATTTTCTCAATGAACTGGACATTTCCTATCTGCATGTTTTTCCGTATAGCGAACGCCCCAATACTACTGCAAAAAAGATGCAGGGCCGCGTTCCCCAGTCTGTGAGGCATGAACGGGTGAGTATGTTGCGCACACTGAGCGAGAAAAAGAGGCAGGCGTTTTACAGAAAACACTTGGGTACCACCCGAACCGTGCTGTTTGAGGCAGAAGAAAAGGGTGGTTTTATGCATGGTTTTACGGATAATTATATCAAGGTAAAAGCAGTCTATGATCCCTTGCTGGTGAATGAGCTGGCAGCTATTTCCCTGGAAAATATGAATGAAGACGGCACCGTGAGCAGCATGCTTGATTTAGCGGTTGTGCATCCGTAATTTGCAAGCGTGTTTCCTACCCTGTATCATTTCATAAAGGATTTGTTCGGAATTGAAATTCCGGCCCTTCAGATTCTCAATACTTTCGGCTTTTTTGTGGCATTGTCCATTGCGGGTGCCTTTTGGGCCATGTCTGCTGAAATGAGGAGAAGAACCGCGCTGGGCCAGTTTAAACCGGTGGAAGTAAAAACCATTACAGGAGCGGCATATCCTTTATCCGACTATATTCTGAATGGGGTTTTTGCTTTCATTTTTGGATATAAAATACTGTATCTGATGTTTCCCGGGGAAGAGAACTTTGTACCTCAGGCGCATATTTTTACTGCGGAAGGAAATCTTCTTTATGGATTTCTTACACTGCTGGCAGTGCTTGGCTGGCGCTATTACGGTGATAAAAAACAAAGGCTGCCGGAGCCCAGGATTGAAATCCAGACGCAGTCTGCAGAATGGCACATGGGCAATATTACCACGGTAGCGCTGTTGTCGGGATTTGCAGGTGCTAAACTGTTTCACATTCTGGAAAATCCTGCCGGTTTGAGTCTGGCATCCATAGTAGATGCGTTTTTCAGTACCGGCGGGTGGACTTTCTTTGGAGGATTGGTTTGCGGAGCTGCGGGTGTGTTGATTTACTGCAGGCAAAAAGGCATAGGCCTGCTGCGGATGCTTGATGCAGGCGGACCTGCTATGATGCTTTCTTACGGAATTGGCCGTTTTGGCTGTCAGTTTTCCGGTGATGGTGACTGGGGTGTGGCGAATACTGCCGCGAAACCTTTTTCTTGGTTACCGGACTGGGCCTGGAGTTATACTTACCCGCACAATGTTCTGGGCGGACAAACCGGAGGTTTTACCCCCGATGGTATGGTACCCATTCCCGGCTGCGAAGGAGACTATTGCTTTCAGCTGGCGGTTCCTGTATATCCTACACCGCTTTATGAAGCCTTGATGGGCCTGTTGCTGTTCATGGTTTTATGGAAAGTACTTCGCTTTAAAGTGCAGGCTCCCGGTAAATTGTTTGCCTGGTATATGGTGTTTGCAGGGGCGGAGCGCTTTATGGTTGAGCTAATCCGTGAACATGGTGACAGTTTGTACAGAATGGGTTCTGTTGTGTTTTCGCAGGCACAGCTGATTTCACTCATCCTGATTCTGGGCGGTACATTCTGGCTTCTCAAAAAACCGGCGCGAGAAACAATAGTAACAGTTTAAAATCGTTAATTGTATGCAAAGTATGCAAGGCTATATCCGGATTTTAGTTGTATTGTTTTTTTGCGCTGTTTCGCAACTTTCTGCCCAGGAAAAGGGAGTAAACTGGATTGTCATTGACGGAGACACGATTGACAACAAAACCCTGGACCCCGTGCTGGTGAGTGCGGGCATGGATGAACAAGGAAGAAAAGCCTACCAGCGTCTAAAAAAGCGTGTAAAACGTGTGATGCCATATGCGAAAATGGCTGCATACAAAATGCGTGTAATGGAGGACAATCTGACCCAGAAAAAGTCAAGAAAGGAGCGCAAAAGATATATCCGCGAATGTGAGGAAAGCCTGAAACAGATGTACATGGGGCAACTGAAAGATCTAAGCATTGACGACGGTAAAATTCTGATGAAATTAATTCACCGTGAAACGGGGAAGACAACGTGGGAAATCATGAAAAATTACCGCGGGGGAGCAGAGGCTTTTTTCTGGCAGGCATTCGGAGCCGTTTATGGACACGACATGAAGGTAGAGTTTGATCCGGTAACCGATTTTCAGATCGAAAACATCATCCGAATCGAAAAGCTGGAATAATTTATTTGTTTCTTAGGATAATCCAGAGCACGGCCGGCGCTCCAATGATGGCACATACTGCATTGGTGGGCAGTATCATGTTGCTCATGGAGTGGTGTGAAATCCAGTCGGCAACCAAACATAAAATCATACCGCAAAGAATAGTGGGGAGCCATAAAATGCCGTGGTTGTTGCTTTTCATGAGTCCCCGGGCAAAATGTGGGGCAATCATTCCCACAAAGCCAATGGGGCCGCAAAAACCGGTAATTGCACCTGCAGTAATGCCCGACAGCAATATTATAGCCATACGGAACTTAGGCACGTTTATGCCTGCCGAACTTGCGTAGGTGTCCCCGGGCAAGTAGGCGTCCATTTTAAACCGTAAAAACCATGTAAATACGGCCGAAACAACGACAATGGCAGCAATCAGCGGTATTTCTTCCTGCTGCACCCTGTCAAAACTACCCATACCCCACATGACAAAACTCTTCACCTGTTCAGCCTGGGCAAGCGATTGCAGAATTTCCGTGCCTGCACCCATCAAATAACCCAGCAGCACACCGGAAATAAGCAGTGTGAAGCCATTACTGTGTTTTCGCTGAATAAGCAATTGTAACAGCAACACGGCAATACTTCCCGCCATGCCAATGGTGGCAATACCTGCGCTTTGCAGCCAGCCGGATGCAAATCCTGCAGGAAATGCCATCAGGAAAACGGCTACCGCAAAGGAAGCGCCGGGTGTTGCTCCGGTAAGAAAAGGTCCTGCAAGCGGGTTTCTGAAAAGGGTTTGCATGGACAGTCCACTTACCGAAAGACCAATGCCTGCAAGGGCTGCAGCCAATACCCGCGGAAGGCGAAAGGTGTAAAAAACGGCATCATTCGGACTTATTGCGCCGGCCGTGGCATCGAGCCAAAACAGCATGCTGCAGAATAGAATCAGAAAAAAGCAGATGCCCCGGTTTCTCATTACTTCACTGCTTCAAAGAAAACGAATTCCTGTTCTTCGGCGAGCAAACCGGGATGAAAAATGTTTACAAGATCGCGAAGCGCCAGATCCGGGCGCACCACAGCATAGTCCCACCAGGCATTTCCACCATCCTTGTTGAGGGTTTTTGTTGCATTGTAAATACCACCGGTCCGGGTTGCTGTGAAGCCACCAAGTCGCCGGTCCATGGCTGTAATACACTCAATACTTCTGCAGGCCCCCGGATTAATCCAGTAGTCGGCATCTTTTGCTTTTTGGTATACCTTTTCTATATCCAGGGAAATTTTACCTGCTCCTTCTTCGTTTTTCCAAAAATAATTTGCTCCTGCATCCCTGAATAGCGCAGCCATATAGCTTCCTCCGGAGGGTACATCCCAGTTTCCGCTATAGGGTGCGTTGCAAAAAACACTGGGCTCATCATTGCTTGACGCACTGATTTCATTTACAAGCGTTAGGTAATGCTCCTGAACCATGTTGAAGTAGGATTCAGCTTCAGCAGGTTTTCCCGTAAGCCAGCCTATTACTTTTAGCCATTCAGCCCTGGCCAGCGGGTGGTTTTCCAGGTAATTCTGTAGAAATAAAACCGGCACGCCCTGTTGCGCAATCGCATTCCAGTCTTCCTTGCCTTTATTGTCAATGAAGTAGGTTATAACCAAATCCGGTGTGCTTTTTAGCAGTTTTTCCCTGTCGAGTGAAACCCCTTTTACAGCTTCCGGGATGTTGCCTTTTGTAAACCATTTCCTGCATTTGGGTCCTGTGTGATACTGTACATTGTCGGTACAGCAAATACGGGTTTCTGTGCCCAGCGCTTCCATCATACCGGAAAAGACGGCTGTCATGCACGCAATCCGGTTTCGTTTCTTTAGACCAATGCATCCTTCATATTCCACGTCTTTTCCCCAACAAACGACCTGCAGCCATTGCGAAGTATCGGCAGGGTTTTTAAAAGCAATGAAGGAATCCTTTCCATGGGTTCCTAGCAGAAACAGTCTGCTGTAATCAGGCTGCTGCCATTGCACACCGGCCGGAAGTGTACCGGGCTTTTTATTTTGGCATGCAAAAAACTGCGACAGAAACAGCCATAAAAACGATATGCGAAGCAGCAACCTCACGGGTTGCAAAGAAACGAACCTTCGCCTGATTTTGTTTGATAACGGATTACGCAGGGTGTACGTGTAATTTCCGTCCGAAATTCAGATTCTGTTTTAACCTGATGAAATTTTCTTCCGGACAGGTCGAAGAACTCCCAGCTGCCGGCTTCCCGGGTTATCAAATACGTTTTGTCATGTTCAATTTGCAACCGATACGGTTTCTGCAGAGCGATATTTGCTACCGCTGTATTTGGAGAGCAAATAACGGACGATGCCCAATTTGCGGTCATGGTGTCCATGAGTGCGGGATTATCAACATCGTGCACATTGCCGCTGATGATGCGGTTTCTCAATGAATTGCCGGTGTAACCCAGCGCTTTCAGTCTTCGGCTGATGATGGTGCTGCCGTACAACATGGGCCAGTTGTCGGAAATGCCCAGCCCGATACCGTAAAAAGGACGGTTGATACCTGCAGGAACGACCGGATCTCCAAGCTGGTGATAGTTGAATACAGCAGGCCTCGCGGTTTCAAGCACAGCGGTGTCTGCCACTGCACCAAAATAGTTGAGAACACCACGTACGGATGTGTTGTGTCTATTGAGGTGTAAGGTGCCTTCTACGCTGCCCAGGGCGGGTCTTTTGTAGTTTATGCCCTGGTATACTACGCTGTTGATAGAATCACATGAAGCAGGCCTGAACTTGTTATCATTGACAAAAGCCACATTCAGGCTTGTGATAGCACCGGCGCTGAATCCTCCGATAAAAAAGTTTAAGACATCAGCACTGTCGGCTTTGTTGCGTCCTTTCAGGTACCTTACTGCACCCTTAATGTCCTGCATGGCTCTGTATGCAGCGCGTTCCGGTTCTGCCTTGTCCAGCGCCCACGGATACTGGTCGGGAATAACGGGACGGAAAAACCCCAGTCTGTACGATGCCGTTGCAGCCACATATCCGCGTTGTGCAAATGCTTTAGCCTGGTTGGTAACGTCTTTGTAATTTCCGCCGCTGAAACCGCCACCATGGATAAACAAAATCATGGGGCGCAGGGTGTTGTTGTCGCCTACGGGCTTATATATGTCTATGAATAGCGTATCTGTTCCATTTCCGTATGATTTCGCTACTCCGTAGACCGTTCTAAGTTCCTGGCGAACGTTGTATTTCTTTTGTGTGTAATCGCAGGGCTGGGCTGTAACTGAAACCGCAGTGCATAGGGCGAAAAGGCTTATAAAAAATTGGTTCACAAAACGAAGATAGCAAAAAAATGGACATACGCATAAATAGTGCATGAGGCTTTTCTGTTAAGCCTTTATATTTGTGGAGCGTGTTGCACAATTTGTTTAAATACCGTTATCTGATACTGTTCGGCTTTTTTAGTCTGTGGATGCTGTTTTTTGACAGCAACAATGCGTTTTACCGTTTTTCAATCGCTTCGGAAGTATCAGACCTGGAAGATTCAAAAGCACTGTATGAAAAACAAATTGCGGATTTAAAGCGACAGCGCACAGAGCTGTTCGGTAATCTGGTGAATCTTGAAAAATTTGCCAGAGAAAAATACATGATGAAGAAAGACAATGAAGATCTTTTTGTCATTGTCAATGATACTTTGCCGGATGAATAGCGCATGCAAAAAATCTTTGTTCATAAAACCCAAAAATTTGTGCATTTCTATTCGTTCAACTTAGATACGTTTGCACCCAACATCAGAAAGAATATACTTTTATGAAGTTTATAGCACCCAGCAACGAACTCCTTCAGCATTTGCTGACCGTAAATGGCGCCATTATTTCCAAGCCCATTATACCTATTCTGGAGAATTTCCTCTTTGACATTAAAGGAAACACACTCACCATATTCAGTACGGATCTCGATACCAGCATGACCACCAGCATGCAGGTAGAATCGAAGGAAGATGTGCGTGTGGCTGTTCCCAGCAAAATGGTAATTGATATTCTCCGCTCGCTGCCCGATCAGCCGGTTACCTTCAGTATTGAAGAGCCCAGCTACGGTATTGAAGTGGTAAATAACAACGGTCGTTACAAAATGGCAGGCCTCAATGGTTCTGATTTTCCTGCTCTGCCTGAAAAATCGGGTGAAGGCAGTTTTACCGTTCCCGCCAATGTGCTGCTCCGTGCCATCAGCAAAACCCTTTTTGCCACAGGCAACGACGAACTTCGTCTGAACCTGACTGGTCTTTTCGTGGAAATGAAGGAAGACAGTGTGAACTTTGTGGCCACCGATGCCAATAAGCTGGTGCGTTTTACCCGCAAAGACCTTAAAACCGGTTCCGACCAGAATTTCATTATCCCCAAAAAGCCCCTGAACCTGCTTAAAACAGCGCTACCCAATGACGAGACTCCCGTAATTGTGGATTATAACCGCAGCAACGTTTTCTTTACCTTTGGTTCAACCCAGCTGATTGCTCGCTTGCTGGACGAAAAATACCCTGATTACAACGCGGTAATTCCTACCGAAAACCCGAATACACTTACTATTTCGCGCAGCGATTTTCTCAGTTCCATCAACCGTATCAGCATCTTTGCAAGCAAAACCACGCATCAGATTCGCCTGAAGATTACCGGCAGCGAGCTGCAGATCAGTGCTGAAGACCTAGAAATGGCCAATGAGGCGCAGGAAAAAATCAACTGTGAGTACGATGGTGAGGATATGGAAATTGGTTTCAATGCCCGCTTCCTGAAAGACATGCTGGCAACCATAGACGGCGAGCAGGTGGTGCTGAAGCTTTCAGCTCCCAATCGTGCGGGTTTGCTGGTTCCTACGGAAAATGAGAAGGATGAAGATATCACCATGCTCATTATGCCGATGATGCTGAACAACTACTAAGCGTTCCTCCGCCCTTTTCGGGTGTGGGTTTTCAGGATCCGCTCATTCTCTGACTTCGCTGCCTGCGTTTTTCGCATACCCCATATTTTTTCTCGGTGTTCTTTAGAGATGCCTTCTGTACTGCAAATCGGCAGCGGATAATTTTCGCCCGGGACAAATCCATATTCAGCCTGTTCAAGGGCGTTGGCTTCCCAGGGTTTGTGGCGTAGGTGTACAGGTAAATGAGCCAGTTCCGGGCACCATTTTGCGATGAAAAGGCCTTCGGGATCGTGATCCAGACTTTGTTTCACAGGATTGTACATACGCACGGTGTTGATGCCCGTGGTTCCAGCCTGCATCTGAAACTGCGGATAGTGAATGCCGGGTTCGTAATCGAGAAACAGTTGGGCAATGTGGACTTTGCCTTTACGCCAGTCTGCGCCCAGATGGTGACACAAAAACGAAACCAGCATGGCGCGCATTCGGAAGTTAATCCAGCCGGTTTCAGCCAGACAACGCATGTTGGCGTCCACCATCGGGAAACCTGTTTTGCCCTTTTTCCAGGCTTCTATGGCTTGTTCATCGTTGTTCCAGGTTAGTGAGTCATAGCCACGGTTGATGTTTTCTGTTTCATAGCGGCATTCCTGTTCAAACTTTTGAATGAAATGGCAATGCCAGCGAAGCCGTTCGCGAAAGGAGGCAAATGCGCGTTTGTGGATTTTGGCATTTTCGGTTGTATAAGCCACTTGATAAGCTTGTCGCACACTCATATTACCCCAGGCCAGGTAAGGCGATAGCCGGCTGCAGGAAAGGCGGCTCTCCGTAGGCTTTGAAATATGTCGGTTGTAGTTTTGGCCACGGTTTTCAATAAAGCTTTGCAGGTATTGCCACGCATGGATTTCACCACCCGGCTGCATGTTTTTGTTCCATTGGGCGGAAAGGTCTTCGGTTTCCGGCATATCCGCAAAAGGCAATTCCAAATGGACGGCCAGCGCTGGCGAGAATGCATTTTCAATCTGTGGTGCGTGCATGTGTCCAAACCATTGTTTGTCCCAGCCATCCCGGTTTTGGATGCCCCGCAGAATACCGTCACGCTGAAATTCCTGCCACACAATATTGTGGCTTTTTAACAGCCTGGCAACGGCTTTATCGCGGTCCCAGGTTTGTTGAACACCGCTTTCGCGGTAGCTGAAAACATGATTGACATTGAATTTGCCGATGATGTATTCAAAAACGGCCACAGCTTCTTCGCAGGCCACATGCACTTTTATGCCTGCTTTTTTAAGTCTTTTGTTCATGTCTTCCAGCGACTGCAGCTGAAATCGGATATGGCGCTCGCTGCAATCGGGGCGTGCCATAAGGGAAGGTTCAAACAGAAAAAATATCAGATACGGAAGTCCGTCGGCCTCTGCTGCGGCTAACGGCGCGTGGTCAGAGGTTCGCAGGTCTCGTTTCAGCCAAACAATATTGATGGAAGGTTTCATGCATCCAGACTTTTGAGAAAATTCTCAGCGGCAGCAAAGTGCTGATTTCGCTTTTCTGCGTCCATGTTGTCCAGGGTTTTCAGCAGCATGCCAATGCGTGGGTTTTGGCCAAAGAAATCGCGCTGTTTGTCCATAAACGACCAAAACAGGCCATCCCATATTTTCTCCCACCGCCCATCGCCTTTGTAGTCCGACATTTTGAGCAAATAATTGCTTCCGCTGATGTAAGGTTTGGAGCACATGCGCCCACCATCGGCAAACTGGCTCATGCCATATACATTGGGTACCATCACCCAGTCGTAGGCATCGATGTACATTTCCATAAACCATCGGTACACTTCATCGGGGTCAAACTCACAAAGCAGCATGAAATTACCCAGTACCATGAGTCGCTCTATGTGGTGGTTGTAGCCGGTTTTCAGCAGTTTTTGTATGCAATCGTCTACGGGTAAAATGCCTGTTGTGCCGGTGTAGAAAGTAGCAGGTATTTTTCGGGTGAAGCCCCAGAAATTTCGGTTGCGTTGTTCCGTGCCGTATTTTAGGTAAAACAGGCGTATGAATTCGCGCCAGCCTATAATTTGCCTTATAAAACCTTCCAGCGAAGCCAGTGGAATGGGATGTTTGTCGGCGTAATCGATGGCGGCATCTATGATTTGTTGGGGTGTGAGCAGCCCGGTATTGAGCATGGGTGTGAGCACAGAATGGTGCAGCCAGTGCTGGTTTTGAACCAGGGCATCTTCATAGGGGCCAAAATCATGAAAGCGGCGAACAAGAAAATCCTGCAGCCATTTTTCAGCGTCGGCATGGTTTATGGGATAAATGAACGAATCTGATATACTGCCCGGATTGTTTGGAAAGTGCTGTTCCGTATAGTTTATGGCCTCTAGGGTAAATGTATTTTCCGCCGGAAACCACAAAGTAGGCGGGGGTTGACCTTTGGGATAACGTTTGCGGTTGTCGGTGTCGTAGGTCCATTGTCCGCCTGCGGGTTTACCATTGTCCATGAGAATGTTTCGCTGTTTGCGCTGTGCCACATAGAAATCGGTTTGCACGATACTGCCATCTTTTCTGGTGTGCAACGAGCTTTCAGCATCATTCAGGAAGCAGGGTGCCGGCAGCATTTTTACAGGAACAGTTCCGGAATTCAGTCTTTTAACAAGCCAGTTGTCGCAGGGGTCGTAGCAGGTAATGTTGCTGATGTTGTTTTGTGGGGCTTCCGCAAGAAACTGTCTTATATCAGAAAGGGGTGAGGTGCTGTCAATGTATTCCACCGCAATCCCCTGGTTTGAAAGCCATTGACAGTAATGCTTCATGGATGCCCTGTGCAGAGCGATTTTTTGTTTATGGAAAGTGTATTGTTTGAAAAAAAGGTATTCCTCCAGGAGATAAATCCTGGGACAACTTTTCAAAGTTTCAATTTCTTTGAAAAGCTGGTGCGGGAATACGATGAAGACATCCACGCATGAGTAACAAACAGGTTGGATAAGGGTTTTTTCAAATTAAATATGTAGGATATCAAAAAAGTATATACAAATAGTGTATATTTGTGTAACGCATATGAAAATACTATCGCTGAAACTGGACGACCGTATTTTTGAAGACGCTGAAGCAATGTCTGATAAGCTGAAGCTTCCGAGAAATCGATACATCAACCAGGCGGTTGAAATGTACAATCAGCTAAATAAACGCCGATTATTAAAGTTACAGCTGGAAAAGGAATCCGAGTTAACACGGAAAGAATCTATGCGTTTGTTGTCGGACTTTGAACAAATCATGGATGAAACCTAAGCAGTTTGAAATCTGGCTGGCGAATCTCAATCCACAGCTTGGTACGGAACCGGGAAAAACGCGTCCAGTTGTGATTGTACAGACCAATCTTCTCAATGAAATCCATCCGTCAACCATTATATGTCCGGTTACTTCCAACGTGAATCGTGAAATACAATTATTGAGGGTACATCTGAAAAAAGGACAACTTGATAAACCTTCTGATGTGCTGGTAGATCAAATCCGAGCCATAGATAACAGAAGGCTGATAGAGCGACTTGGCAAGCTCACGAAATTGCAAATGCAAGAACTAAAGAGAAATATGGCTGTAGTGCTGGATTTACAATAAGTTTATCCCTCAAAAACCTTGCTCCCCACCCGCACCATGGTGCTGCCACAGGCCGCAGCAATGGCAAAATCGCCACTCATACCGATGCTCAATTCGGTAAATGCTTGGTTTTGCTTCATAAACCCTGATTTCAGCTCCTCAAACAAATCCGCAACAGCACTAAACTCTTGTTTAATCTGTTCTGTATCTGCGGTGTTGCTTGCCATAGCCATAAGGCCGCACACGCGTATATTGAGCAATTCCTGAAATTCAGCAGAGGCGAGCAAAGCCTTCACTTCTGATGGTTCCAGGCCAAATTTGGTTTCTTCCTGCGCCACAAAAACCTGCAGCAATACATCCTGCACCTTATTGATTTTTGTGGCCTGTTTATTGATTTCCTGCAACAGTTTCAGGCTGTCTGCACTGTGAATCAGTTTCACAAAAGGCACTACATATTTTACCTTGTTGGTTTGCAAATGCCCGATAAGGTGCCACTCAATGTCTTTTGGAAGTGCTTCATAACGCTCAAGCAACGCTTGAACACGGTTTTCTGCAAACGTCCGCTGCCCGGCCTCATACACAGCTTCGATTTCGTCGATGCTGCGGTATTTGCTTACCACAATCAGGCGGGTGTTTGTTCCGAGTTTACTTTTTATATCCTGCAACCGTGCAGCTATCGCGTTCATTTGCGTAATTTTGTAGTGTCTGTGTTACTTCGCAAAATTACCATAGCCTGTCTGTTTCTGGTTGCTGCCTGTGCAAAAAAAGAACCAATTGCCAAAGAAAAAATGGTGGATGTGATGACGGATGTGATGCTGATGGAGTCTGCCAATGCCATTAATTACAATCATGGGCTGTTGCCTGACAGTCTTTGGGAAAAGGATTATGCCGTTGTTTTTACCAAACACGGTGTTTCCAAAGAAGCTTTTAAAGACGCCATAGCTTATTACCAGGAGCATCCCGATCAGTTTTCAGGTATTATGGAAAAGGTAATTACGCGTTTGCAAAAAATGCAACTCAACCGCCAATCGGAGAAACCGTGATTTATCCTGCGGAATTTGAAACCATTATTGGCTTTGACCGCATTCGCGAAGCCCTGAAACAACGTTGTCGCTTTGTTTCTTCCGCTGCACGTGTCTCTGTTATGAGAATGCTAAACGATGTTTCAGCAATCAGGGAGCAATTTGACCAAACCGATCAGTGGCGGCTGTTCACCGAAAAACACCCCGCTGCAATCCCATTCGAGGGTAGTGAGGATTTGATGCAAGGCCTTGTAGTCCTCTCTGTGCAGAATGCTTTTTTTTCAGAGGAGGATCTTTTTGCCCTGAGCAAAACCCTGCAGAATTATTTAAGGACTTCTGCTGTGCTGAGAAAATTCAGTGCGGATTACCCCTTACTGTATGCGCTTTTGGGTGAAGAAGAAGGGTTGCTGGCGGTTGTGCGCAGTATTGATGCCGTGCTGAGTGAAAAAGGGCAGCTGAAACCCAACGCCTCCGTGCCTTTTGCGAAGCTGAGCACCGATATTGAGCGTATAGAAAAGGAAGTACGTAACCAAGTCAAACAGATCTTTAAACAGTGGCGCGATGCAGGATACACGGCCGATGCAGAGCTTACCGTGCGGGAAGAGCGCATCGTGATTCCGGTTAAGGCCGAACACAAGCGCCGGGTTAACGGTTTCGTGAAAGACATAAGTGCCACAGGCCAGGTACTTTTTGTGGAACCGGTTGAGAGCCTCGAACTGAATAATCGCCTGAAAGAACTGTATGCTGAGCGCCGGAGAGAGCGTGAGCGCATATTGCTGAAAACGACGGATGCTATAAGGCCTTATCAGGTTTCTTTACAATCGGTCATGCAATCACTGGTGAAAATGGATTTGCTGGCGGCGAAGCTTTCCTATGCGGCAGCCGTGAATGCACAGCGTCCCATGCTTAGAGACGATGCGGTTTTGTTACTGAAAAAGGCAGTCAATCCATTGCTCAAAACATCGAAAGTGGTACCCCTGGATTTGCAGTTGACCCGCGAAAACCGCTTTCTGGTAATTTCCGGTCCTAATGCCGGCGGTAAAAGTGTGGCACTAAAAACTGCCTTTTTGCTGCAATACATGGTGCAGCATGGGTTGTTCATACCAGCGTCGCCGGACAGTGAATGCGGCGTATTTTCGGGCATGATGATCGATTGCGGAGATGGGCAAAGCATGGATTCGGGACTGAGTACATTCAGTGCGCATTTGGCTCATCTGAAAGCCATGACCGATGCTGCAAAGCCGGGCATGTTGCTGGGTGTGGATGAAATCGGCGATGGCACAGATCCAAGATTTGGCGGCCCTATTGCACGCGTAATTCTGGATCAGCTGCTGAAAAAAGGGGCCAGTGCCATTGTAACTACACACTTCAGCAGTGTAAAGGAGTGGGCTGGACAAACAGAAGGTGTCCAAAACGCAGGCATGGCCTACGATTTGCAAAATCTGCAGCCTTTATACCGCATGATTCCCGGTAAGCCCGGCAGTTCCTTTGCGTTGCAGTTACTGAAGAAAACCGGGTTTTCGGATAAGATTATTCAAGAAATAGAGGGTCTCGGTGGAGAAGAAAGCCGCAAAACCGAACATTTACTGGTGGAACTGGAACAACAGCAGGCAAAACTGCAGCAACTGTTGACAGAAAATGAGCAGAAGGAAAAGCATTTGCAATTGCTGCTGGAAGAATATCATGCACTCAAGCAAAAGATTGAAGGCAGGCGTCGCGAAATGCTTGATCAGGCCAAAGTAAAGGCAGGCAGGATGCTGGATGAAGCGAACAAACAGATTGAAATGACCATCAGGGTTATTCGTGAGCACAAGGCTGACAAAGTGAAAACGCAGGAAGTGCGCGGAAAACTGAACCGTTTCAGAGAGCAGATTAAAACGGAGACCGTGCCCGAAGAAAAACCCGTCAGACCGCCTGTGTCCGTGAAATGGCTGCCGGGCATGCCCGTAAAAAGCCTGCAGAACGGCGCAGTGGGAGAGGTGCTGGAAGTGAAAAAAGATAAACTGAAAGTGGCACTGGGGCTGGTGCAGGTGTGGCTACCTTTGAACGAAGTGGAGCCTGCCGAAAAACAAAAGACGGGTAAACAATCGGCTACCAAAGGGTATAATTGGGTAGAGCGAAATGCAACATTCAATCCGCGGCTTGATTTACGAGGTGAAAGGGAAGAGGATGCGCTTAAAAAGGTGGCTATTTGGATGGATGAGGCCTATGCCTTGGG
Source organism: Flavobacteriales bacterium (assembly GCA_947463125.1). Classification (GTDB taxonomy): domain Bacteria; phylum Bacteroidota; class Bacteroidia; order NS11-12g; family UBA955; genus RGEC01. The sequence goes on from CANHQZ010000018.1 coordinate 24,570, forward strand.
GCAGTTTAATTTAAAGATTATTCACGGCCGCGGGGATGGTATTTTGCGCAAATCGTTGCGACAGTATTTGAAAACCGTGAATTATGTGCGCAGTTATCACAGCGAGCAGGAAGAGCAGGGTGGTGATGGCTGCACGGTCATTACACTGATGTGATTGAACGGTTCGGAATTGTCATTATGACCTTATATTTGCCATGCTATGGCAACTATAATCGATGGAAGGGTCGTTTCGGCGAGTATTCGCGAATCCCTTTCCAGGGAAGTACAAACCCTTGTTTCGCAGGGGCTCAGGCCGCCACACCTGGTTGCAATACTGGTGGGGAATGACGGCGGCAGCCAGACCTATGTCGGCGCCAAGGAGAAAGCCTGTCATGAAGTAGGTTTTCTGGGCACTGTCATTCGTTATCCGGATACAGTAACCGAAGAAGAATTGTTGGAGAAAGTGAATGAAATTAACCACAACGATCAAATTGACGGGTTGATTGTGCAGTTGCCTTTGCCCAAACATATTAATGAAAACCGCGTTACGCTTGCCATAGCGCCGGAAAAGGACGTGGATGGTTTTCACGATGTGAATATGGGACGGCTCACCAAAGGCGCCGACGGCATAAAGCCGGCAACACCTTATGGCATAACCCTGATGCTCAAACATTACGGTATTCCCACAGAGGGAAAACATGTGGTTGTGATTGGTCGCAGCAATATCGTGGGAAGACCTATGAGCATTTTGCTTTCCAATCCCGGAGAAACCGGTAATGCAACGGTAACCGTTTGTCACAGCCGCACACCCAATCTTTCCTGGTTTACCCAACATGCTGATATTATTGTAGCCGCGCTGGGCAAGCCCGGTTTTCTGACAGGAGATATGGTGAAGGAAGGCTGCGTGGTTATTGATGTGGGAACCACCCGCGTGGACGATCCCACCAAAAAAGCCGGCTGGCGGCTGTGCGGCGATGTGGATTTTGCATCCGTAGAGCCAAAAGCATCAGCCATTACCCCGGTTCCGGGGGGTGTAGGTCCTATGACCATCGCCGGATTGCTTGTGAATACATTAAAAGCCAGAAAAGCCTCAATTGAAGCCCATACAGCCTGATCCCGTTCCAATGTTGCCTGTCATGGAGCAGTTCTACACCATTCAGGGTGAAGGACATTACGCAGGCACGGCCGCCTATTTTATTAGGCTCGGAGGCTGTGATGTGGGCTGTGTATGGTGCGATGTGAAGGAATCCTGGGATGCTGATGCGCATCCCAAAATTGCCATTGATATTCTGGCTGAAACCGCCGCGGCCTCCGGGGCGCCGTGTTGCGTAATTACCGGCGGAGAGCCTGCCATGTATGACCTGACGCTGCTTACTCAGGCTCTTCATGAAAAAGGCATGCGCGTGCACATTGAGACTTCGGCCGCACACCCGCTGCAAGGCTCGTTTGACTGGGTTTGTATTTCTCCCAAAAAGTTCAAGTTTCCGCTTGAAACAGAAATGGGGAAGGCTCATGAGCTTAAAATCATTGTTTTTAACAAAAGCGATTTTGACTGGGCGGAGCAATGGGCAAGCCTGGTTACCCTCGATTGTTTATGCCTGCTGCAGCCGGAATGGGATAAACGCAATGAAATTATGCCATTGATAGTGGAATATGTGAAATCAAATCCGCGCTGGAAAATTTCTCTGCAAACACATAAATATATCGGTGTTCCCTAACGTTTTCCATTTTACAGGCCAAACGTGTTTGTTGTGTGAAAATTGAACCGGAGTAGTGTCAAACCTGTATTAAATTTGTGATATGCGATTTTGGGGATGGATTAGGGTTATGCTTTGTTACTGGGTGCTGACAGCATTCACAGTACCAAACCCCGGTCCCATTCCGTCCAAATACTATGACTTGTCACGATACACGCGCTTTTCCGACAGCACAGAAAAGAAGATCGCTTCCTTTTTTCAGTATCACCACAGAACAGGGATTTTTAACGGAACCTACTTTTTCTTTCGCAACGACAGCATTACACAGGGGGCACTGGGCTATGCTAATTTCGGCAAACCCGATACACTCATAAACGATGATCTATTTCAGCTGGCTTCGGTAAGCAAAACCATCACAGGCATAGCGGTTATGATGCTTCAGCAGGATGGATTGCTGTTGATTGATGACAGTGTGCACTGGTATATTCCGGAATTAACCCGACGCAATCTCACCATTCGAAATCTGCTTTGCCACATGAGTGGCTTACCTGATTATTTTTATTTCTCATCCTATTTGTGGCCAAATCAGTCGGCACACATGAAGAACTCGGATGTTGTCATTCAGTTGAATCAGCAGCCGGAAAGAAATTTTGGCGAGCCCGGTACATACTATTCCTACTGCAATACCAACTATGCGTTGCTGGCGTATATCGTGGAGCGATTGTCAGGTATGGATTTCAGGCAATATGCCCGTAAAAATATTTTTGAGCCCAGTGGCATGAAATATTCGCATATCTGCAATCATGATTCGGTGCCGCTATTTAATTATCCGGTGCAGGGATACGACAAAAGACGGGTGTTTTCAGATATTCCCCACAACGGCACTACCGGAGATAAAGGGGTGTACTCCAACGGGATAGAGATGTTTTTTCTGGATCGTGCTCTAAGGAGCAATTTTTTACTGAACCAAAGCAGCAAAGAATTGATGTGGACACCGCAGGTGCAGGTTTCTGCCGACGGAGCCGGTTACGCACTGGGCTGGAGGGTTAAGGTCATTAACGGACAAAAGTGGGTCTTTCACAACGGCTGGTGGAAGGGCTTTCGAACGTATTTCTGGCGCTGTCTGGATGAAGACAAGTGCTTTGTGGTGCTCACAAACCATGTTTACGGGCCGTTCTTACGGACGGTGGATATGGTGGGCTTGCTGGATTGAGGCGCTTGTTATTGTTGACAGATTGTAATCCAACCCGTTCACTCAAAAAAATCCATGAGAGAAGCCATGTAGGTATCATCCCAGCCTGTGGTAATGTCTTCCCAGGCTTCTTCCGGTATATTGGTATGGCGAACTTCCACACTACAACCTTTTTTATGTGGATGCAGCTTGATGGTTACTTCACTGGGTAATTCCAGGTGTCCAAAATCCCAGTGCTGCACAATTTTATGGTTGGGTTCAAAGGTGATATTGATGCCTGTAATACTTCCGTCAAAAAGACTAAAAGTTGTTCCGGGTTCTGTTCCCATTTCGATGTTTTCTCCCGCCCAAAGTGATAAACTGGGAGCATAGGTTAGGGCCATGTAAACTTCTTCAGGCGGTGCAGGTATGGTGTAGTATTTTTTAAAATCAGGCATTATCGTATTATTTCTATAATATGGCTGCTTGTACTGTAGTTATTACTAAAAACAAGGCAATACATACCGGTAGGTTGGTCAATTTTAAGGGTGTTTTCGCCTTTTTGTATATTCCAGGATACAATTTTGCTGCCTGAAATATCATACAATGTGGCCAATGATTGTCCTTCTGTGTATACATTCATAAAGTTGCCGTATAATGGATTGGGCCCTAATTTTATGGACAAGTCCAACCGGGAATTGTTTTTCTTAATAGACGCTTTGGCATGAATTACACCCACCGCATCCAGGTCAAATCCACCCGATGAAAACCGGGTTGGCCATGGATCATTTATTTTATTTTCTTTCGAATCCCTGGATGCAAATGTTGGCTGCATGCTTCCCGTTACATCTTTGATTCGGACATGGGTTATGGACGAAATATTAATTCCCAGCGAATCTTTCAATTCCTCCAGATCGAAGGGCGTGCCGAATCCCACGCGGTATTTGCCCGCAAGATTGTTTATTCTCTCAGGAAACGTATATCCAAAAGCGCCGGTCTGCATTGTAGTATCGGTGAGGCTTATGGCCGGAAACCGAACGAATTTTTTGCCATCGCTGCTTACTTCCACAAAAGCCAGTTCAAGGAAAGTGTCCAGAAAGCTGTTTTCAAAAACGGCAAAATCCCAGCCGGGGCCATTGGTAACCGGTGATTCAAATGTGAGTGTGGCAGTGCCGCCGTCGCCCAGGCTCACAATGCCGTTTTGCAGGGCCGCACCTACAGCGGACTGCGCTGAACCGGCATCGGCATAGCCACTGTCGGGCTGGGAGATATCGCGGAACCCCCTTACTATTTCACAACTTTTTGCCCAGGCGATGAAGCACGCACTGTCATGCTTTATCGCAGTACTTCCCGGTTTGCCCGCGGCAGCTGCGAATTGGGCGTTCGTATTGATTATAAAAAACAATGATGGAAGAAAGGCAGCAAGATTTTTCACGTGTCAGCGTTATTTTGAAGCCCCTCGATATCGGCAATGTCCTGTGCTCTTCCTGTCACTATTTTAGATTCTATCAAATGATTTTTATGTATGAAAGGTATGCTTAATTTGTCTATATCCACCATTGTTTTAACAGCCCATGCATTGTTCCATTCAACACCAGCTATATAAGTTAAAAAGTCAATCCTCGCCGGTTCTTCGCCCACATGAAATGCGAGGTGCGATTCGAAATCCAAAGATTCAAGATGTTGAATATCTGTGTACTCTATATCCATCCTGTTAAATACCTTTATTAATTTAGATTTATTAAAGTTATCAGGTTTGAGCCACAAATCTACATCGCCTGTACTTCGACGATAGCCATAAAAGTTCACTGCAAATCCGCCAACGATAAGAAATTCAACATTTTCTTCCAGCAGCAAATTCAGAACTTCAATATGTTCATCCTGAAAAATATTCATTAAATACAATCCTTTTTTGGGATATTTTATTTTTATTTTGGTGAATTTCTTTACTATAAACCCTCTCAATATCCCTGCGCAACTGCAACAATCTTTCAACAGGTGTCAAGCGCCGGAACTCAGCTTGTGTAAGTTTTGCCTGATTGTCAAAGTCGCTGAATATGATTCTTTTTTTTGCCAATGTAACAAAGTTAAATCATTTAACCTGTTTTAGGATTAATTAACCCTTCAACCTGTTTTCAACTTCCATTATGATGGCATTGCATGCGCTGCGGCCTTCCTGTATCAACTTTTCAGCTTTGGCCATGATGTCGGCGGCCCAGGCTTTGTCATCCAGCCCCTGTGCGTTAATCAATACATTCATCCATGCGCCCTGCATGGCGGTGAGCAGGCAGGATGCGCCCACACCTGCATCGCTGAGTGAATTGGGATTGCCTTTATTTACCATTTGCAGTATGAGGGGAATAGCCTCAACGGCAGTTTGCAACGTTCTGAATGGCACTTCCGTGGCATACTTGCTCGCCTGCTGAATGGCTGCTTTTCTGGCATTCTTTTGCTCATCGCTGTCTTTGGGCAAGCCAAAGGCATTCATGATGGTATTGAAAGCACGTGTATCCTCATCTACCAAAGCCAGCAGTTTGTCTTTCAGAAGCTGCCCTTTTTCTGCCCATGGACTAAATTCAGCTGTTCTTTCTTCCCAGCCTCTTTTAGATGCGGATAAGTTGGCAACCATGGTTCCCAGCGCTACACCAAAAGCGCCCACGGCTGCGGCTACGGAGCCGCCTCCGGGTGCCGGACTGTCAGATGCAGTTTCATGGGCAAATGCCTTAACCGACATGGCGATGAGCTTTTCATCCAGTTCGTTTTTAAGCAGGTGTTCAATAATCTTTTTTTGCGGATCGAAAGGTCCCAGTTCATCAAGCCCCATGCTTTTTACGGCAGACCATATAAGTTCATCTTCACTGACTCCGGTACTGAGACCTTGTTTTTCCAGAAAATACTTACCCGCATCCAGCATGGGTTGCAGCGGTATCAGGCCCACCAGTTCACTGCCGGTAACCCTTGCGCCCCGTTCGTCTGCACTTTTTCTGCACTCTTCAAATACACGGTGCAAAGGTGTTTCACGGTAATTGGTCAGGTTGATACTGATTTGTGCCATTTTGTATTCCTCAATATACCAACCAATGGCTTTCACATGTTTGAGTTTGCCGGGAATCCTTACAGGCTCACCGCTATCGTCGGTTTTTATTTTCCCGGTGTAAGGATTTCCCTCCCGCACCACACGTCCGGCTTCGCGTAGATCAAACGCAATTCGGTTGGCAATACGTGTGCTTTTGGTGTTGAGGTTTACGTTGTAGGCAATCAGAAAATCACGGGCACCAATAACAGTGCCACCAGCGGTGGGATTGAATGTAGCAGGACCAAAGTCAGGTTTCCATTCCGGCAGTTTTATTTTATCAAAAAACCCCTCGTATTCCCCTGCGCGTATAATGCTAAGGTTGCTGCGTTTTTTATCAGGTTGGGCATATTCATACAGATAGGCGGGTATTTGGAGTTCTTCACCCACACGTTTTGCCAGTTTTACTGCCCAGGCAGCGGTTTCTTCCATTGAAATACCTTGAATAGGAATCAGCGGACAAACATCGGTAGCGCCCATGCGGGGGTGTTCGCCCTTATGCTTGCTCATGTCTATAAGCTGTGCGGCCTTGCGTATGCCCCTGAAAGCGGCTTCAATAACATATTCAGGTTCGCCCACAAAGGTTACCACCGTGCGGTTGGTGGCCTTTCCGGGATCCACATCCAGCAGTCGGACTCCTTCTACGGATTCAATTTCATCGGTAATTTGCCTGATGATACCGCTGTCGCGGCCTTCACTGAAATTCGGTACACATTCAATGAGCTGTTTTTGCATGCTGCAAAGGTATTAAGGTTTGTTGATTTGCAAGGATAAATCGCCGCTTACATTGTTTTCTGCAAGCAATCTTCCCGACAGTAAAATCTCCCTGATACTGAAATATGCCGGCATCTGCAGACTTCGGTATTTTCGCCATGTTTGGGGGCGGGCAATGTTCAGTGCGTCGGCGGCATACTTGTAATCGTTGCCTTCCAGAAATATGCCCAGTATTTCTTTATCTTTTTTCAGGTTCCATCCTCCCATCAGGTGATCCCAGACATAGAGGCCCTGCAAAAGAAAAAAATCGTCCTCGCGGTCATGGGTGCGAACAAAAAATCGGTTTTTAGTGCCTTCCCGCTGCAGGGTCTGTCTCAGTAGCGGCAATTCTCTGCCACCCACAATAGGATTGCGTTTCTCATCTTTCATCAGGGTAAACGCCCCGCTACAGATACTCCAGTGCATGATGGGGCCAACACCGGACTGCATCAGTTCCTCTTCCAGAAAAACCATCGCATTAATAGCATCTGTTGCATGTTGAAACAGCCCATTGACCTCATTCCCGTAAGCCAGCCGAAAGGGCAGAAGCGTACGTTTTTTTATTCTTTTATTTACGGATACAATGCTGTCAAGCAGTGCTTCACCCGTTTTAACGGTTGTTTTTTCCGGTTTTCGGATTCTTCCAAGAACAATGTAATTCATTAACAACAATAAAAAGCAAAATTACAAAAATAAAGTAATAATATAAAAATAACCAAAAAATAGTAAAAATAGCCTAAAAATCTTATTTGTTTAGCCTGACAGTCCCTTAGCGGATACAACTGCAGCCCAAATCCTTTAATTTTGCACCCCTCGTTTATGACGCTGATTAAGTCTATTTCCGGTATTCGCGGCACCATTGGTGGTATTCCCGATCAAAACCTTACTCCCATTGACATTGTAAAATTTGCCTCAGCCTTTGGCACCTGGATTTTGGGCAAAGACTGCGGAAACAAAGTGGTTATCGGAAGAGATGCCCGGTTGAGCGGCCCAATGGTACATGGTCTTATCAGCAACACGCTTGTCGGTCTTGGAATAGATGTAATTGATCTCGGCATGGCAACAACCCCAACTGTAGAGGTAGCGGTTACGGAACTGCAGGCAGCCGGAGGAATTATCATTACGGCCAGCCACAATCCAAAACAGTGGAATGCTTTGAAATTGCTCAATTTCCGAGGTGAGTTTATCAGCGATGAGGACGGCAAAGAAGTGCTGACTCTGGCAGAAAACAATGATTTTTCTTTTGCCACTGTTGATGATCTTGGCAAAACAGAACAGCTGGATTTTTTAGACAGGCACATAGAAATGATCCTGGCGCTGAGTCTTGTGGATGTGGAAGCGATTGCGTCGAAAAAATATAAAATAGCCGTAGATGCCGTAAACAGTGTGGGTGGAATAGCCGTTCCACGCCTGCTGAAGGCTTTGGGCGTTGAAGAAATTCTTGAACTGAATTGTGAGCCAAGCGGCCGTTTTGCACACAACCCGGAACCATTGCCTGAGCATCTCGGAGAGATATCGTCTTTGGTAAAAAGCAAGAAATGTCATTTGGGTATTGTGGTAGATCCTGATGTGGACAGGCTAGCCTTGGTTTGTGAAGATGGAGAGATGTTTGGCGAAGAATACACCCTTGTAGCGGTTGCCGACTATATTTTGAAAAACACTCCGGGATCAACGGTGAGTAATCTTAGCAGTACCCGAGCGTTGAAGGAGATTACAGAAAAAGCTGGACAGGCATACAATGCCAGTGCTGTTGGTGAAGTGAACGTGGTGCAAAAAATGAAAGAAACCGGCGCTGTGATAGGCGGTGAGGGAAACGGAGGGATTATTTATCCTGAACTGCACTACGGTCGTGATGCCTTGGTTGGAATAGCATTGTTCCTTACGCATCTGGCAAAAAGCGGTATGCGGACCGGAGCCCTGCGTGCATCCTATCCTTCTTACGTAATCAGTAAAAATAAGGCTGAATTGCAACCCGGAATGGATGTGGACGCTGTACTGGAAGCACTGAAACAGAAATACAAAAAACATCCTATCAATTCCATTGATGGTGTGAAAATTGAATTTGACGGTGACTGGGTGCATCTGCGCAAATCCAATACAGAACCTATTATTCGCATATATGCCGAAAGCAATACGCAGAATACCGCTGATGCGCTCGCCAGGAAAGTGATTCAGGATATTGGAGATCTGATTTAGTTTACAGTTAACAGTTGATAGTCAACAGTTGAACTCTAGGATGATAAGTTGAAAATCGAACAAGAACTTAATTTAAAAAAAATGAGCAATCGTGATAACAGTATCATCTTGAAAAAGGCGTTTGATTTTGCGGTTAAAATTGTCAAGTTTAATAATAAACTAACATCTGAAAAGCATTTTATTCTGGGCAGGCAACTTTTACGGAGTGGTACATCCATTGGAGCCAATGTGAATGAGGTACTTGCGGCATATAGTCGAAAAGACTTTATACACAAAATGATGATAGCTCTTAAAGAAGCGCAGGAAACTGAATACTGGCTTAAATTGATCAATGCCTCTGATTTACTAAAAGAGTTCGATCTTCTCTATTATTTAAATGATGTAGTTGAATTACAGAAAATACTTACTTCAATAATTAATACTTCAAAAAAACAATTAATAAAGGAAAATGATGTATCAAAAGCGAATCTTAAATAATATAATTAATTTAGTATCAGTCTACCAGACTGTAGACTGTCAACTGTTAACTTTCAACTAAAAAAATGAGTTTACAATGCGGAATCGTCGGACTGCCCAATGTGGGTAAATCCACCTTATTCAACGCGGTGAGCAGTGCCAAAGCACAGGCTGCCAATTTCCCTTTTTGTACCATAGAACCCAACGTTGGGACTATTACCGTTCCGGATGAGCGGCTTTCGGTGCTGACCGAGCTGGTAAATCCACAGAATGTGGTTCCTACCACTATTGAAATTGTAGATATAGCCGGTCTGGTAAAAGGCGCAAGCCAGGGCGAGGGTCTGGGTAATCAGTTTTTGGGGAACATCCGCAATACCCACGCTATTTTGCATGTCCTGCGTTGCTTTGATGATCCCAATGTGATACACGTGGATGGTAAGGTGGATCCCGTGGCCGATAAGGAAATCATCGACACAGAATTGCAGCTAAAGGATTTGGAATCCATTGATAAGAGCATAGCCAAAATCCACAAACAGGCAAAGGCAGGTGATAAAGAAGCTGTCCGATTGCTGGAAGTGCTCGAGGCTTTCAAGACACATCTGGAACAGGGCAAAAATTGCCGCACCCTGAATACCGATGCAGAACGCCGCGCTTTGCTGAAAGATATGCACCTGCTTACAGACAAACCCGTACTATATGTATGCAATGTAGATCCGGAGAGTGTGGTAAAAGGAAATGCCCACGTGGAAAAGGTAAAACAAGCCATCGCAGATGAAAATGCCGGAATACTGATTATTTCGGCTGCTATTGAAGCTGAAATTGCGGAGCTGGAAAGTTTTGATGACCGCAAGTTGTTTCTTGAAGAAATGGGATTAACCGAAAGCGGTGTTGAGAAACTGATTAAGGCTGCCTACAAATTGCTGAATTACATAACCTATTTCACCGTAGGCGTTAAAGAAGTGCGTGCGTGGACCATCACCGAAGGTACCAAAGCCCCACAGGCTGCCGGAGAAATTCATTCAGATTTTGAAAAGGGATTTATCCGTGCTGAGGTAATCGCTTACCAGGATTATGTAACCCTAAAAACAGAAGCAGCTTGCAGAGCCGCAGGAAAACTAAGGGTTGAAGGCAAAGAGTATATTGTGAAGGATGGTGACTGTATGCACTTCCTTTTCAATGTGTAAGTGGGATTCTTTGAGGTTCGTCTTTCCCTGTAAAGTTATATTTTCTTACTTCCACCAGAGAATCGCTGTAGTCCCAGCTGGGAATGCCGTTTTTATTGGGTTTGGTGCGTTCCCAGAATTCTACTTCATATTCGTGTGAGCCCTTGTAGCCTTTCACGAAATAATCAATGCGAATTAATCGTTCTACGGCTCTGCCTTTCCATTTGTAGGGGGTGGGAGAGTTCATATAGGTAAAGGAGTCGTAAGCCACCAGATGCGCTCCGGTATTGCCATAAACAATCTCCAAACCCTGATGCTCAATAAACAACGGGTCTGGTAGGTAGGATAAGCGCTCGCCATCTTTACCGGTAATGAGTAAAAATTCTTTTTTGCTTCCGTTTTTATGATAAATCATGAAGCGCCGGGCACTTTGTAACCCTTGCGCATTTAAAATGTCAGGTTGCCCCAGGCCCATTTGTGTGATTCGTTTATTAAACCAAACTTTCGTGTCCCACTCCTTAAGAAACCAGAAAACCTTGTCGGTGGCAGTGGAAATTCCGGGTGTCTTTAAGACAAATAAAAGGGTGAATATTATATAAGCAACCCACATGTAGTTGCGAAGCGGTTTAATGGTTTTCTCCGGTTTAAGAAGGCGCAGTCCGAATTCAGAATCTGTTTTTCGGTAAAAAACCAATATGAAAAACAATAAGGTAAAATGCGGCAATAAAACGATACGCAGTAAAACAAATATGTGAATTAGCAGAATAATAAACCAGGCTACGAGCCATTTTCTCGTAGGTTTGAACAGATAAAGCGGTATGAGCAGCAGCTGTGATATTATAACACCATAATTATTGACAGGCATTAATAAATCCATCAAGGCAGGGTGGTTATTCCGTAATTCTCTGAAAAAATAATAAAACCGACCCCAGTAACTGTGGGCCAGGTTTATCTCCATGGCAACTCCACTTTTCCAATATGGGTCTGCCATATGCAACAGCGCTGAAAGCCCGTTTATGAGGCCATACGCAGCGAATAAAATCCAGTACAATTTATTTAAAATTCTGTTAGCAGTATCCTGGTTTTCAGTTTTATTTAGTTCATACTTATCAAATAAATAACGCCACATGCCCAGAAAAAAGCAGAAATAAATAAACAGTGCCGTACTTATGCTGCCACAGCCAAAAACAGTTTCAAATTTGGGATAAAGCACTGCTGTGGCAAAAGCCACTGCCGAGGTTTTTTTATCGGCTAAAAGCATGATAAGCAGTGCAACAACTACTGATAAATAAATCCATTCTTCGTTGGCAAGAGCGTATCCGTTATAAATAAACTGACCTGCCGCAATACTGAGCGTTCTGTATAAAGACAGTGCAGCAAAACCAATGGTAATCCATCGGATCTTTTTTATTTCAAACGCTATACCCGTATTGTTTTCCAAACTTTACATTTTGTCGCAGGATTGCGCCCGTTTAATTTTTTCTTTCTCTTCTTTATCGCTGCCCAGGCGGTCAATCCATGCGCCGGGAATGTCGCCAAAACTGATACCTATAAAGTAATCCAAATCCTTCACGTTTTTGGTTCTTACAGCCGAAATCAAACTGTTGGTTCCGAAATAAATGGGTCCTATGCGCATGCTGGCTGCAGGTCTCAGGCTGCGGTAGTCATATTCCAGCATCACCGGCAGGGTAAATGCAAACAAATCCGATTCGTAGCGGGGGCCAATCATCATGTAGGATGCATGCCGCATACTATTTCCGTATTTGCCCCGCATGGATTGTACCCACTGACTTTGAATAAACCAGTGGCGCTTGAACTGATAATCGGCGCTCCATACCATGCGCGTAGGCAGTCCAATGCGCAGGTTTTGGGTAAAGGACGAGCCGCCGGGCAATCCGGCCA
>CANHQZ010000019.1 GCA_947463125.1 Flavobacteriales bacterium
AGCGAGCATTATCACCTCACCGAAAAGCAGGTTGGGTACATGTTTGGTTTCATTGGTGTTTGCAGTGCTGTGGTGCAGGGCGGCCTGATTGGTACCATTCAAAAAGTGGTGGGATTGCAGCGCATGCTGCTGTTTGGCTGTCCCATTGTAGCTGTGGGTTTATCAGTGATTCCCTTGCCGTCCCAGGAATGGTTTGTTCCGGTGCAAATCTGCGCCGTTATCTGTCTGGCCATTGGCAACGGCATGCTCATGCCTGCCATCAATTCGCTGGTTTCGGTGAATACGCCGGCTCACGATCAGGGAAAAACGCTGGGTTTGCTGCAAAGCACCGGCTCGCTGGCACGTTCTGTAGGTCCGGTAGTCAGCGGATTTTTATACAGCATGGGTTTCATGCTGCCCTACATCAGTGCGGGTGTACTGATGATGCTGAATCTACTGCTGGCTATGGTTTTGGTGGCAAAACTGCGCTCCCGTGCATCGGCAACAATTTCAGAAGAAAAAACAGTCCTTGAATCTTGAAAAAACTAAAAGTCGTTCATATCAATGCATCTTCCGAAGGCGGCGCGTCTATTGTGGCGCAGCGGCTGAATGAAGGCTTGAATGAAGCCGGGCAAATAACATCTTCGCATCTTGTTTTTTCGGGCAAACCCTATAGTGGCAAAACCCAATGGGGCTATGAGCTCATCTCGAATTCCGGCTGGAAGCGGTTTACGGCATTTATGCGGCACGCTCTTGATAAAGTGGATTTTTCAAGGTTTGAGGCCGATAAAACCATTCGGTTTCAGTTTAGCCATGCCTCTCAGGGTATGGATATTAGCAGGCACCCATTGGTTCAGGAGGCTGATATTGTCCATTTACACTGGGTGCATAAAGGGTTTCAGTCGTTTGCAACGCTGGAAAAATTACTGGCGTTGCCCAAGAAATTTGTGTGGACCTGCCACGATTTATGGCCGGTGACAGGTGGTTGTTATTACAACTGGGGTTGTACCAACCATGAAACCGGCTGCGGTAATTGCAAATACCTGAAAAAGCCTTCCCCTGACGATTTGTCTTCTGTTTTGATTCAGAAAAAGTTAACGCTATGGGGCAATAATCAGATTCGGTTTATCACCCCAAGTCAATGGCTGGCAGATCAGGGTAAGCGTAGCATCGTGATGAGGGACAACAAGCCTTTTACGGTAATCCCCAATCCCATTGATACTTCCGCATTTCAGCCTTTGAGCAGTGAGGGCAGGGCCGGGTTGCGGGCAAAATACGGGCTACCGAAGGATATGCCTGTGCTGCTATTTTCTGCAGCTTATCTTTGTAATCCGGCCAAAGGATTTCCCCATTTCGTGGATTTGTGCAACGCCTTGCACAACAGTGGTACAGCCTTTCATGCGCTTATTGTCGGAGACAATAAAAACCGTGAACTTCAGTTTGATTTTCCGTTTACCCATTGGGGCTATGTATCAGATTCCGAGAGAATAAAACATGCTTTTCTCCTGAGTGATTTGTATGTGATAACCTCCATTCAGGATAATTTGCCTACAACCATTATGGAGAGTCTGGCGCTGGGAACTCCCGTGGCCGGTTTTAGGGTAGGGGGTATTCCGGAATTGGTGGATGAAGGTAAAAACGGATTCTTGTCAAATTCAGGAGATAATATAAGTTTAAGAGAACAGGTAGGCCAATATTTGAGCAATCGCGCTGAATGGCCTCTTTACCGTGAAAACGCGAGAAATAAAGCGGTGAGTACTTATGATACCAAAGTGGTTTCGGCTCAGGTAGTATCTGTTTATCAATCTTTGTAATGGGTTTAAAAACAAACAGGGCAGCATTTCTGCCACCCTGCCTGTAACTCAAGTATGAAAAAACTATTTTTTAATCTACGTTGTCGTGCAGATGCCTGTTGGGTTTCACGATATGATCCACTTCTTCAACATTCTCAGAAATAGTCATGCGTGATACCTGGTTATTATCGCTTGCAGGCGCCTGAAACAGTACTTTTTCTCTGCGCAGGTAGGCGGGTGTTTCCAGCGATTCCAGTACATTTTCCCTTGACAGACGTGAGGGTTCTAGGTTGCGGAAATGCTCATGCTCTTCTATTGATGGCTGAGCTGCCGGTGGCTGCTCGATAACAGGGTCATCGAAAGAAATGGGCTGGGCTATTTTACCAAATCCGTCTTCGTTTTGGACTTCTGTATTAACAAAAACTTCCGGAGCGGATACCACACGCTGGGGTGCTGCCGATATGGGGACTTCAAATCCCGTGGCAATCACGGTAATGGAGATTTCTTCCGAAAGTCTTTCATCGTGGGTAATACCCATTTTCAGGTGTGCTGTGTTGCCGGCTTCCTGTTGCAGGTATTTTTTCACCCTGGCGGTTTCGCCCATAGTGGGTTCTTTGGAACCATACGTAATATTTACCAGCAGGTGTTTGGCTTTGTTGATACGGGTGTCGTCCAGCAGGGGGCTGTCCAGTGCCTGACGTGCGGCTTCCTCAGCCCTGTCAGGTCCTGCCGCAACGCCGGTACCCATGATGGCCCTTCCACTTCCGGTCATGGCTGTTTGTACGTCCTTGAAGTCTACGTTTATGATACCGGCTTTTGTAATAATTTCGGCTATGCCTTTAGCAGCAGTGCACAAAATATCATCCGCTTTGGAAAACGCCTGGCGCACGGGCAGATCTCCGTACATTTCCACAATTCGGTCATTGCTGATGGTGAGCAGCGCATCCACGTGGGGCTTGAGGTTGTCAATTCCCTGCATGGCCTGCCCGATTCTGTCGGGACCTTCGTCATCGAACGGAATGGTGACAATACCCACAGTGAGTATGCCCAGTTCCTTGCTAACCTGCGCAATCACAGGAGCGGCACCGGTGCCGGTTCCTCCGCCCATTCCGGCAGTGATGAATACCATTTTGGTATTGTTGCTGAGCAGGTCATGAATTTGCTGCTGGCTCTCCAATGCAGCCAGTCGACCCATTTCCGGTTCAGAGCCGGCGCCCAGACCTTCAGTCAGTTGTAAACCCAGCTGAATTCTGTTGGGCACGGGGCTGTCGAGCAGGGCCTGGGCGTCGGTGTTGCATACGTAAAATTCAACACCTTCTATTCCCTGGCGAAACATATGATTTACGGCGTTGCTTCCGCCTCCGCCCACGCCAATTACCTTAATAATGGCTCCTGTCATGCGGATTACATCCGGTTCAAAATGTGATGGCATATCTTTATTCTTTCTTTTTTATGATTCGTTGGTAAAATCTTCTCCGTCTTTCATCCAGGTTTTAAAATCATTCATCAGTTTGCCTCCGAAGTTACCAGTCCATTTTCTGCCAAAAATTCCACCGGGTTTTTGTGGTTCTGTTTCGTGGGGTGCTTCCACAACCACTTCGGGCGTTTCAGTCTTGGGTTTTGCAGCTTCGCGCACAAGCGGAGTATTTTCAGGAACATCAAATCTTGCAGTGCTCTCAAATCCGCGAAGCACAAGGCCAATACCGGTCGCAAACATCGGGTTTCTTACTTCATCAACCATGCCTTTACCCAGTCGCTGTCCGGGTGTTCCAATGTGCACCTCCATGCCTGTGTGGTAGGAAACAAGCTGGGTAATATTGGCCAATGATGAACCACCTCCGGTAAGCACAATACCTCCGGCAAGGCGGTTTTTCATGGTAGAAACCTCTATCTCGAAATTGATTCGTTCAATAATATCTTCCATGCGCGCCTGAATTACCTGGGCAATGGCAAAACGGCTGATTTCCTTGGATTTGCGCCCCGGCAAACCTGGAACCACCACCACTTCGTTCTTCATGCTTTCGGTAGGGTAGCAGCTTCCATAGTTTACCTTCACTATTTCGGCCTGCTCGGGCAAAATGCCAAAGGCTTCCTTCAGATCTTTGGTGATGCGGTCGCCGCCAATAGAGATAATGGCGGTATGGCGAATGGATCCGTCTTCAAATACACAGATATCCGTGGTGCCACCACCAATGTCGATTAGGGCTACACCGGCATCCATTTCGGCCTGCGAAAGCACAGCCGATGCGGAAGCGTAAGGCTCCACTATCAGATCCGCCACTTCCAGTCCGGCACGTTTCACGGCTTCAAAAATGTGACGGGCCGCTGCGGTTTGGCCGGTAATGATATGGTAATTGCATTCTACGCGCACGCCCATGCGTCCTACGGGGTCCTTTACACCGTCTTCATCGTCAATACGATAATCCTGAGGCAGCACGTGCAGGATTTCAACACCGGGTTCCAGTGCCAGATACTGCATTTCCTGCTCCAGCTTATCCAGTTCTTCCTGTTTGATTTCTTCAAAGGAATTGCGTCTGGACAAAGTGCCGCGGTGCTGCATGCTGCGAATGTGATGGCCGGCAATTCCGACAAATACATTTTTGATGGCTACCTGGCTTTGGCGCTGAGCCTCCTCTACCGCCTCCCGAATGGCGATTTCCGCTTTGCGGATATTTGCCACCATTCCTCTTGAAACGCCCCCGGCACTGGCAGCTTTGCCCATGCCCAGTACGTTGATTTTGCCGTTCTCGGCCAGCTGACCCACAATGGCGCAAATCTTGGTTGTTCCAATGTCGAGGCCTACGATGATATCATTCTTTGAAGCCATATCTTTTTGATGTATATTAGTGTTTTGCATTTTGGACATCTTTTTCTTTCTTCTGTTCAGTTATATTGACACTTTTGACGCCTACTATCTGCCCGCGGTATTTCAGGCTGATGGTATGGTATTTATCCCAGCCTGTGTTGCGCAAGCCTTTCTCGTAGAACTGGCGTAGGTTTGCGAACTTTTCGGGTAGATTTTCGGCGTCGCCTGTTACAATGCTATGCTTTCCTACGCGGGGAACCAAGATGAGGTCACCGGAGTTATCTACATGGCATTGTTCAAATTGTGCGTTCCACAGCTGATTTGCATCAATAAACGCAGCCAGTTTTATCAATTGCCTGAGTGTCACGGATTTTGCCTTCAGGGATTCTGCCAGTTTTTCCGTGATGTTTCCGGTAGCCGGCAGCACATCCGGCGCGTGGTTACCGCGATAGGGGATTTTATGGCCTGAACTGTCGAGGTAATATGTTTCTCCTGCGAGATTGGTAATCCGAACAATGGGTTTGCGCTGCACAATTTGAATCTTCATGATGCCGTCCAAACTGATGTAAACCTGCGATGCCTGCACATAGGGCATGGATTTTAAAGTAGTCTCGAGCCGCGTCAGTGATACCTGGGAAGCAGCTTTGCCCTGGGGATTGCCGCAGGTTCTGTTTACCAGGTTGAAAACATCCTGGTCATTCAGAAAATACACGCCGCTGTCGGGTAAAATGGAAATTTCAATTTTCTCGATGTTTCTGTTTTTCCCGGAATACTTCAGTGCACCCCATACGGCCAACAATATGACCAGTAGGCCTATCAGTATGCTGAAAAGCCATACCCTGGATTTGCTGATATGATTAAATTTAATTCCCATGGTATATTTCTTTAATTACCGGAACCAACCTGTCGATATCGCCTGCCCCGAGAATTAGCAGCAGTGATGGTTTGCTGTTTCTCACGAAATTGATGACTTCATCTGTTCTCATGCGCTTTGCTGCCGGATTTTTCATTTTGGTAACCAGCCATTCCGAGGTGATGCCTGGAATAGGCAGTTCCCTGGCGGGATAAATGTCCATAAGGATGGGAACATCCAGTTTGTCGAGGCTTTCGGCGAAGCCGTCAGCAAAGTCTCGGGTGCGGGTGAAAAGATGCGGCTGGAATATGCCTGTAATGGCCCTGTTTGGGTAAAGTGCTTTCACCGAGCCAATAATGGCGTTGAGTTCCTGCGGATGGTGGGCATAATCATCAATCACAACGGTATCTGTTGTTTTAACAACATACTCAAAACGGCGTTTGGCACCGCGGTAGCTGCTGATTCCCCTGCGTAAATCTGCTTCAGAAAGGCCGGGAAGGGCGAGGCATGCCGCAAGGGCGGCAGTAGCATTTTCCACGTTGTGAAAACCGGGTAGTCCTGACTGCCATCCCGGAAAGGTTTTCTGTGTGTTTTCGTCAGTAATGGTGATGTCAAAATGGAATGCATCCCCGGAAGTGATGATGTTTTCGCAGGCTACCGACGGATTGCCGGTTGCCCTGATGCCGTAGGTTGTGCAACGAATATCCTCCGGCCAGCTCTCCTGCAGTGAACGATGGTAAATCAGTTGACCGCCAGGTTTGATTTTGCCGGCAAAAATGCGGAACGCTTCGCGAAAAGCTTCTTCGTTTTCGTAAATATCCAGGTGGTCGGGATCTATGGCCGTGATGATGGCTGTATCGGGGTTCAGGCGGTGAAAACTGCGGTCAAATTCATCGGCTTCCAGCACGACGATAGGTTTGTCGGGGAAGATATTCCTCCCTGTGGTGTGGTTTATATAGTTGGTCCCGTAATTGGCTGAAATTCCCCCTAAAAATGCAGCGAAATTTACATTGCATTCGCACAGCAAATGGGCAATGAGCGTGGATGTGGTGGTTTTGCCATGGGTTCCGGCCACCGCAATGCAATACGCGTCTTTACTGATGATGCCGAGCACTTCGCTGCGCTTGTGAAGCGTCTGTCCGCTGTCGCGAAGGTGATTCAGCTGAATGTGGTCTGCGGGAATGGCAGGCGTGTAAACCAGCAGCACCGCTTCTGCATTGCTTGCAATACACGATGGTAGCGTGGATATGCTGTCTTCGAAAGTGATGTCTATTCCTTCCTTTTGCAGCGCGTCTGTCAGGTCTGAGGGGGTTTTGTCATAACCTGATACAGCAATACCGCGCGATTTTAGGTATCGGGCGATGGCACTCATGCCAATGCCTCCGATGCCCAGAAAATATGCGTATTTAATCTCGTTCAGGTTCATGATTCGATGAGTTTTTTAATTTCTGAAACAATGGCCGCAGTAGCATTAGGTCGGGCAACCTGCCTCAGGGATTCCTGCATACCGGCTGTCAGGGGCTTGTTGCCCAGGGTTTCAATGGATTTTTTCACCAGTGTGTCCATTACGTCGGCATCTTTTACCATGATCGCAGCGCCCAGTTTGCTAAACTGCAGAGCATTTTGGGTCTGGTGGTCGTCTGTTACGTTGGGTGAAGGAACCAGCAGGGCAGGTTTGCCACAAACGGCAATTTCAGCCATGCTAAGCGCGCCGGCCCTGGAGATAACCAAATCGGCGGCTCCGTAGCCGTATTCCATTTCCCGCAGAAATATCATGGCCAGAATTCCCTTTCTGTTTCCGATTTCTGCCGAGAAGTTTTTTCCTGTTTGCCAGATAACCTGTATCCCTGCTTCTTCCAGCTCTTCCAAGCCTTGCTGAATAGCCAGGTTAATGCTTTTGGCGCCCAGGCTGCCACCGGTGATAAAAAGGACGGGCTTGTCAGGGTTCAGTCCAAAAAATTTGCAGGATTCAGATTTATTTCGTATATTAGATAGATTTTCCCGAACCGGATTGCCGGTAAAACGCACTTTTTCTTTTGGGAAAACCCTTTCCATTTCAGGGAATCCCGTACAAATGATGCTGACCCGTTTGGCCAGTATTTTATTGGTCAGTCCGGCGTAGCCATTTCCTTCCCAAATTACAGTTTTTTTACCCATACCTGAGGCTGCATACAGCACTGCCAGGCTGGCATATCCGCCTGTGCCGATCACACAGTCGGGATTAAATTCTTTAACAATCTTTTTTGACTTGAAATATGCTTTTATAAATTTCCAAAGCACCACCAGATTCATGGGGCTGATGGCTCTTTTCAGTCCCATCACGTCAAGGCCAATAATCTTATAGCCTTCCTGCGGAACCTTTTCCATTTCCATACGGTTGCTGGCACCCACAAACAGGATTTCACAGCCGGGATATTCCTTCTGTAACAGCTGCGCAACTGCCACTGCCGGAAAAATATGTCCGCCTGTTCCACCGCCCGATATGAGAAACTTACGCTGCATTCAGTTTTTCTTTTTCTTCTTTAATGGTTCGGCTAACGCTTAAAATTACACCGAAAGCGATGCTGTTAAATACCAGGCTGGTTCCGCCCATACTCACAAGCGGAATGGTCAAGCCCGTAACGGGCAGCAGCCCAACGGCAACCCCCATATTTACAAAGGCCTGAAAGCTCATGCTCAGGCAAAGTCCCAGGGCCAACAAGGCCCCGAAGGCTTTCGGGCTTTCCACCACAATTCGGATGCAGCGGAAAATCAGGATGAGGAACAGCAATACCATACCGGCACCACCCACAAATCCATACTCTTCCACAATGATGGCGTAGATGAAATCTGAGTATGGGTGTGGCAGGTAATTGCGCTGGGTGCTGTTGCCCGGACCTTTGCCAAACAATCCGCCTGATGCCACCGCAATTTTGGACTGCATTTGCTGGTAATTGCTTTCACCGTTGTCTTTGCCCGTAAAGGTTTCAATCCGTTTTTTCCATGTAGGAATACGGCTGTTGGTCATGTTGTCAACATTGATATTCAATAAAATGACCACCAGAAGGCTCATCGCTGCAGCGCCGGCAAAGCCAAGCAGTGCCAGGTATTTCATATTGATGCGCCCGATAAACAGAAGCATGCAACAAATGGTGAAGACCATCAGAGCCGTACTAAGGTTTTCAGGAGCAATAAGGATAACCACAATGACGATGACGAAAAGGATATTGCGGAAAACTTTGAAGCTGTCAATATCCTCCTGTTTTTTACTCAGGTAGCGTGCGATATACATAATCAAAAACAGCTTGGCCATATCGCTGGTCTGAAATGTAATGCCCAGGCCGGGTATGGGCAGTACGCGGGTAGCGTTGTTGATTTCACTGCCAACGGCAAGAGTCACCACCAGCAGCACAATGGAAATCCAGATAAACAGTTGCGACAGCCGCGAAAAATATTGGTAATTGATAAGATGACACAGGTACAGAAAGCCAAAGCCAATGAGCAGAAATCCGGTGTGGCGCAGAAAATAGAATTCGGTATTGCCGCCCTGCTTACTGAACGCCAGTCCTCCGGTGGAGCTGTATACTGCCAGTATGCCCACCAACGATAGGATAATCACGATGGCCCATATCCAGGGATCACCGCGAAAAATCTTGCTGAATTTGCTGCCTTCTGCGCTCATCTTTTACAGGTTTCTAACGGCTTCCTTAAACTGTCTGCCGCGGTCTTCGTAATTATCAAACAGGTCGAAACTGGCGCAGGCAGGAGATAACAATACGCAATCGCCTTTCTGGGCTAGGCGGCTGGCCACGTGCACGGCCTCTTTGGCACTGCCGGTGTTGATGATCATATCCACATCATCCTGAAATGCCTGGTGGATTTTGATGTTATCCAGCCCAAGACAAATGATGTACTTCACTTTTTCTTTCACCAGCGACTTAAGCTCTTTGTAGTTGTTGCCTTTGTCAACGCCACCCGCAATCCATACCACAGGCTTGTCCATGCTTTCCAGGGCATACCAGGCGCTGTTCACGTTGGTGGCCTTTGAATCGTTGATGTATTCCACGCCGTTTACGCGGTTTACAAACTCAAGGCGGTGTTCTGCATTCTGAAAGTTGCAAAGACTTTCGCGGATGGTTTCCTTGCGAACGTCGAGAAGGCTGGCTACCACGGCAGCGGCCATGCTGTTGTACGTGTTGTGAATTCCACGCAGTGAGATTTCTTCCATATTGATGGTCATTGTTTGTTTGTTATTATTGATAAAGAGTGTGTTGTTTTCTACGTAAGCGCCCGGGTTACAGGTTTGGGTTACCGAAAAAGGCAGGGCCGTGGCATTGCCGGTTTTAAGGCCGAAATATTCCATGCTGATGGTGTCGTCTGCACAGTAAATGAAATAGTCTGATGACTGCTGGTTTCGGGTAAGCCTGAATTTACTTGCAGCATAAAGCTCCAGTTTGTATTCGTAGCGATCCAGGTGATCGGGTGTGATATTGGTAAGAACGGAAATATGTGAGCGGAAGTTGAAGTTGCCGTCCAGTTGGAAACTGCTCACTTCCAGCACGTAGATATCATGGTTTTCTTCGGCCACCTGCCTGGCAAAACTCTTGCCGATATTGCCTCCCAGTCCTACATTCAATCCTGCGCTTTTAAGGATGTGGTGGGTGAGGAGGGTGGTGGTGGTTTTCCCGTTGGTGCCGCTGATGCACACCATTTTGGCGTTGGTGTAGCGCCCGGCAAATTCAATTTCTGATATGACAGGAATTCCCTTTTGCATAGCGGCCTGCACCATCGGGGCTTTGTCGGGTATGCCCGGACTTTTTACCATTTCGTCGGCAGATAGTATTTCTGATTCTGTATGCGTTCCTTCTTCCCAGCGCACCCCGATTTTTTCCAGTTCCTGGCGGTAGTTTTCTGCAATCTTGCCCATATCGGAAACAAACACATCCCACCCTTTGGCCTTGGCCAAAACAGCGGTTCCTGTGCCCGATTCGCCTGCTCCCAATATGACAAGTTTTTTACTCAACGCAGTTTTAACAATGCAATGGATACAAGTACCAGGATGATGGTTACCAGCCAGAAACGCAGGGTGATTTTACTTTCAGGAATGTTCAGTTTTTGGAAATGGTGGTGAAGCGGACTCATCAGGAAAATCCTGCGGCCTTCGCCGTATTTCTTTTTGGTGTATTTGAACCAGCCCACCTGCAATACCACACTGAGGCTCTCAGCAAAGAATACACCGCACAAAATCGGAATGAGCAGCTCCATTTTAATGATAATGGCAACGGCTGCGATAGCCCCGCCGAGGGCAAGACTTCCTGTGTCGCCCATAAATACCTGTGCAGGAAAGCCGTTGTACCACAAGAATCCCAGGCAAGCGCCTATCACGGCAGCCAGAAACACCACTACTTCACCGCTTTGCGGAACGTAAATGATGTTCAGATACTCGGCCAGTTTGATATTGCCTGCGGCATAAGCGAGTACTCCGAGTCCAAGCCCCACAATGGCCGTGGTTCCGGCTGCCAGCCCATCGATACCGTCAGTAAGGTTGACAGCGTTGGTTACCGCCATACAGATAAATACAATCACCGGCAGAAAAATGAACCAGGCATTGTTTTCGCCCGGTATCAGGTCGGAATAGTTTAGCCGGTGGCTGGTGACCGGCAGGTTTGTTTCCAGCGGAATATTTGCACTGCTATGCGTATAGTCAATTACCACGGCAATCACCACACCCAGCAGCAGCTGACCAATGAGCTTGGTAGTGGCTTTCATGCCCTCTTTATTCTTTTTGAAAACCTTGATGTAGTCATCTACTGCGCCGATGGTTCCCATCCAGGCGGTGCTCACAACCATCAGGATTACGTACACATTGTCAATTCGCGCCAGCAGTAGTGTGGGGATGATGATGGCCAGCAAAATGATGATTCCGCCCATGGTGGGTGTGCCTTTCTTCTGCAGCTGCCCTTCCAGTCCCAGATCACGGATTTCTTCGCCAATCTGTTGTCTTTGCAGCCAGCGAATGATGCGTTTGCCAATCAGCAGGGCAATCAGCAGGCTAAGAATTCCTGCCATGCTGGCCCTGAAGGAGATGTACTGAAATACACCGGCTCCGGAAACATTGATGCTGTCGAGGTATTTGAAAAGATAGTATAGCATTATCCGTTGTTTTGGTTAAAGATGGATCTTACAATGGCTTTATCGTCAAATGGGTGTTTTACGCCCTTTATTTCCTGGTAGGTTTCGTGTCCTTTGCCGGCAATTAGAATGACGTCACCGGGCGCCGCCAGCATGGCTGCTGTGCGTATGGCTTCTTTACGGTCAGTGATTTTCAGCAGTTTTTTGAAGTATTGTCCTTCTACGCCTTCTTCCATTTGCTGAATTATGGTTTCCGGATCTTCGTCTCTGGGATTGTCGCTGGTGAAGATGACTTTACTGCTCAGCCTGGCAGCAATTTTTCCCATTTCAGGTCTTTTTGCCGCATCCCGGTTGCCACCGCACCCTACCACGGTTATCAGCTGGGCATGGTTGCCTCTGATGTCATTGATGGTTTTGATTACGTTTTCCAGCGCATCGGGGGTATGGGCGTAATCTACAATGGCAGTAACACGTTCCGGACCGTTGATGGCTTCAAAGCGTCCGTTTACCCTGCCCGCTTTGGTGAGTGGCAGCATTATATCCTCTTCGCCTGCGGTGAGCAAAAATGCAGCTCCGTACACTGCTGCGAGGTTGTATGCATTGAAAGCCCCAACAAGGTTTACCCATGCTTCTTTGCCATCCAGCTTTAGCTGCATGCCCTGAAAGTCGCTTTCCAAGATTTTTACGGTAAAATCTGCCCCGCTTTTCATGGCATAGGTATACCTTGCTGCCTTGGTGTTTTGCAGCATAATCATGCCATTGCGGTCGTCCTTGTTGGTAAGGGCCCAGGCACCTGAAGGCAGTTCATCGAAGAATTGCTTTTTGGCTTTCAGGTAATTGTCAAAGGTTTTGTGATAGTCGAGGTGGTCGTGGGTGAGGTTGGTAAATACGGCTCCGGTAAATTCCAGGCCCGCAATTCTGCGCTGGTGGATGGCATGCGAACTGCATTCCATGAAGCAATACTCACAGCCTTCCTCCACCATTTTTGCCAGAAGTGCGTTTAGTCCTGCCGTGTCAGGCGTGGTGTGGGTGCTGGGAATGATTTCGGTGCCAATTCTGTTTTCAACCGTAGATACCAGACCGCAGCGATGGCCCATGGCAGTAAAAAGCTCAAACAACAGTGTGCTTACCGTGGTTTTTCCATTCGTACCTGTGGTTCCCACCAGTTTCAGGGTTTTGGTAGGTTCGCCATAAAACAAGTGACAGGCAATGCCCATGGATTCGGCCACATCGTTTACCAGAATGTAGGTAATGCCGTCCTTCGGGTTGTTTATGCTTTTGGCAAGAATTGCCGTGGCTCCATTATCAATGGCTTTGTCAATGAAATCGTGTCCGTCAGCATGGGTTCCTGGCATGGCTGCATACAAAAAGCCTTTCTCAGCCTTGCGGCTGTCTATACATACGCCGTTTATGGCTGCATCACTTTGCCCGATAACCGTTACCGGTTTTAATCTGTTAATGATATGTTGCAGATTCACTGTCAAAACGGTTGGAGAGTCAGGTGAATTTGTGTGACTTTTGAAATGGCAGTGCCTGCAGGTATGCTTTGGCTTACAATACGGCCATATCCTTCGCTGCTGACAGAGATTTTATGCTGTTCCAGCCATACGATGGCATCGCGAAGCCCCATTCCTTTAAATTCGGGCAACAAACCCTGCTTTACCTGGGCAGGTTTA
Organism: Flavobacteriales bacterium; assembly: GCA_947463125.1. Lineage (GTDB taxonomy): Bacteria > Bacteroidota > Bacteroidia > NS11-12g > UBA955 > RGEC01. The sequence continues at coordinate 13,219 of CANHQZ010000019.1, forward strand.
AGAAGAACGGCAAAACCTTTTTTGCTGCCCGATACCCATTCGCTTTGTGTGCCGCTGTCCAGCATTGAGCTGATGTTAAGCAGATTCAAAACCTGTTTGGTTTTGGCAGTGCTGCCTTTCAGAATTTCAGGAATTTGCGGGTCTCCTGTTTTTCCGGCCACAGGCTGTATTTTGAGAGAGCTGCTGTAAATTTTGTCTGCGATGTCTTTGAATACCGGACCTGCAACCAGCGCTCCGTATATCGTGCCTTTTTTAGGTTCGTTAATGACAACAATGATGCTGTACTGTGGATTCTGTGCAGGGAAATAGCCTGCAAACGAAGCTTTATAACTCCCTTCTGCATAGGCTTTTCCTTTGGCAATTTTGGCGGTTCCGGTTTTCCCGGCTACCTGGTAATTTTCGTTTCTTAGGTTTGTGGCGGTGCCATGGTCGACAACCCCCTCCATCATGCTTTTGAGTGCTGACAGTGTTTTGTCGCTGCAAATTTTCTCGTTGACCACTTCAGGAGAGATGTTTTTAATCAGTTTTCCCTCATGTCGGATTTCGCTTACCATGTAAGGCCGCATCATCTTGCCGTTATTGGCAACGGCATTGTAGAGCATCAGCATTTGCAGGGGAGATATTTTGGTTTCATAGCCGATACTCATCCAGGGCAGGGTGGTATTGTACCAGTTTTTTGACTTTTTGGTTTTAATCAGTGGATTGTTTGGGGTACGTATGTCAAAATCAGGTTTGAAGTGCAGGCCCAGTCTGAATGCATGGTTTACGAACTTTTCGGGTTGCTTGGCATAGTGTTTCAGTACCAGTTTGCTGATGCCTACATTGCTTGATTTTTCAAAGCTTTCCTGCAGGGTAAGAATTCTTTTGTTGGGTTTGGTGGCATCCTTCATGGTTTCGCCATACATTTTTACTTCGCCTCCCTGCACATCCACGCTGTCTGTGGGTTTGGCGTAGCCGTCCTCCAGCAGTGCCATGGTGGAAACCAGTTTAAACGTAGAGCCCGGTTCTTCAAATTCATCCACGGCATAGTTCAGCACTTCCACATATTCGCCCTTTTCATTTCGCTTCAGGTTTGCCATGGCTTTTATGGCGCCGGTTTTTACTTCCATTACCACTGCACATCCATGGTCGGCTTCGTTGCTTGCCAGCACTCTTTGTAAGGCGTTCTGGGCCACATCCTGAAGGTTTACATCAAGGGTGGTTACAATGTCATAGCCATTCACCGGGTCTTTCCCATTGCCTGTTTGCATGGGTCTCCAGATATTTCCCGGCATGCGTTGTTCCATGCGCTGTCCGTCGGTGCCGCGCAGCAGGCTGTCGAAAGCGCCTTCCAGGCCTACATATACGCCTTGCTTGCTGTATCCAATGGTTCTTTTGGCAAGATCGCCCATAAAGTAGAGGCGTTTTCCCTGCTCATCAAACCAGAAGCCACCCTTGAATTTGCCTTTTCGGATCAGGGGCCATGACTTCATCTTTTTGACTACATCATAGCCCTGGTCTTTTACCACCACTGCGTATCTGGATTTGCGGCTGCGTAAGCCTGTGAAATAGCCCTTCCATTCTGCGGCATTCCTCTCCTTGAATTCGTAAGCCATGAGCAGGCTAAGGCTGTCAATATACTTGCGGAAGGTATCCTTGGTCAGTCCGTTGGCCATGGCATCAAAGACCATGTTGTAGCGCGGTACGGAGGTTGCCAGCAGACTGCCGTCTGCGGCGTAAATATTGCCTCTGATGGCCTTAACATCAATGGTGCGTGTGTTTTTTTGCTGCATTTCTTTGCTGAAATCCTCATCGGCACCCAGCTGAAGTTTGGCGGCTGTAAACAATACGGAAAACCCAAATACCAGCACAATCCCGAATACGAGATAAGCCCTGAGCAGGATGGCTCTGCGGGTGTTTACCTTAGCGTTTTCCTGATTTGACATGGTTTTCAATTTTTACGGGCGGAACACTCAGCTCTTTCAAGCCATTGGGCTCCAGTTTTTTCGCCAGTTCACTTTGCTTGCTGGCATTGGTTATTTGGCTTTCCAGACTGATTTTTTCGCTATGCAGTTCTTTGAGTTCCTTAATTAGTTTGTCTTTGGTTCTCAGTGCTTTATTTGCATGGTGCTGGTTATAGATGTAAAACAGCATGAGGGCAAAAGCCACCAAACCAAACTTTACCCAGGACCAGATACCTGCGGATTCCTGCTGCTCGGGCGTTTCTGCCTGAGGCTGGCTGGTTTCTTCGGTCGGCTCCATTGGTTCCATTTCTGTATTCATCGTTTTACTCCTATTCTCATTTTTGCACTGCGGGCGCGGTTGTTTGATGCTATTTCGAGGTCATCAGGCACAATGGCTTTATTGGGTTCCGGGTCAAACGGGCGTTCCACGTTGCCATACAGATCGGTATGTCTTGTTCCTTCCAGATTGCCGGTTTGAAGAAAGTTTTTAACCATCCGGTCTTCCAGGCTATGATAGCTGATGATAACAAGGTGTCCGCCTTTGCCAATACATTCGCTGGATGCCTTCAGCAGCGCTTCCAGCGCCTGCATTTCGCCGTTGACTTCTATTCTCAGAGCCTGGTAAACCTGGCTCAGGTATTTGGCAGGAGTTTGTTTTGGGGTGCAGGGCGCGATTGTCTTTTTGAATTGCTCTGTAGTTGTAATGGGATTGCCGGTGCGTCCCTGGCAAATGATGGATGCCAGCCTTCCCGCGTTGGGAATTTCGCCCCACATTTTAAAAATATGCTTCAGTTTTGTCTCCGGGTAAGTGTTGACGATGTCAGCGGCCGAAAGCGATGCTTTTTTGTCCATGCGCATATCCAGCGGGCCTTCAAGCCTGTGGGCAAACCCACGTTCACCCACATTGATCTGGTGGGATGAAATGCCCAGATCAGCCAGGATGCCGGAGATAGGCATCATTTTGCCGTAGCGCATAAATTGTTTCAAAAACCGAAAGTTGTGGTTTACGAGGGTAAAGCGCTTATCGTCCGGAGCGTTGGCAAGGGCTTCGTCATCCCGGTCGAAGGCAATGAGTTTCCCTTTGGCAGATAGTTTTTTCAGAATGGCACGAGAATGTCCGCCGCCGCCAAAGGTGGCATCTGCATAAATCCCGTTGGGATCATGCACCAGCGCATCAACACTGGGATTCAGCAGTACGGGTACGTGATATTCTTGCATGGTGCAGCCGGTTTCATTCCAAACATTTATGGCTCCTTTCTGCTACCCGACTGCTGATGAAAGATTTGGGCCAGCTTGCTGAGTTCGTCAGAATCCACCGAAAGCTCGGTTTCATAATTCGAACGGCTCCAGATTTCCACTTTGTTTCCGTAGGCACTCAGCACCACCTCGTCGGTGAGTTCTGCGTACTCGCACAGTTTTTTGGGAATCAGAACCCGCTGGGCAGTGTCAATCTGAACCAGGTTTGCACCATTGGTAAAAATGCGCTTAAAACGGCGAATTTCAGGGCTCAGAAAGTCATCTACCGCGGTCAGTTTGCCGGTTTCTTGCAACCAGTCTTCTCGGGTGTACAGAACGAGACATTTTTCAAATCCCCGGTTGACCACAAGCGTGTTTCCCGCGCTTTCGGGAAACTGCGCACGAAGCCTTGATGGTAAAGACAATCTGCCTTTCTCATCCAGCTTACATACATACTCGCCAATCAATCCGGACATAGGTTTGGAATTCCGTCTGCTAAATAAAAACTAAAAATCCCACTTTTTCCCACTTTTTACCCTTTTTAAGCACCATTTATCCACATAACGGTTATAAATCGGGTTTTATTGTGGTTTATTTTTACAATGAGATGATTAATTATTCAGCAAAAGTACTTAAAAAGCCCGTAAATACAAAGAATTTGAAAAAGTGGGTGAAAGTGGGGCGATTGTTTTGGATTTTAACCCGTTTTTGATCATATCCGGTAAAAAAGGGGAAATCGTCCCCAAATTTTTTAACTACCTTTGTATATATGAGGATCGGAACGGCAGTCGTTTTTCTGTTGGTAATGCCCTTGCTGCAGGCTCAGACCGATTCTCGATATTCGCTGGGAATGGGTATTTCGCGATACGGTGTGGCCGTGTCATTCAGAAACGATAAAGCGCCACAAACCTTTGAATCAGCCACACTCCGCCCCGGCGGGTTTTACCTGGAAGCCGGAAATATTCAGCATCCCCGGGAGGTTGCCGTTGTAAATACATTTTTTCAAAATTCGGGCAGCTACAAAGTTGACAAAACCCATTACGCATGGACGCTTCGTCCCGGACTTCTTTACACCTACACTTTGAGCGAAAGGGTAGACCGTCGCGCAGTCGGATTGAATGTGACCTCCGGACCCGGAATCGCACTCGCTTACACCTGGCCGGTTTATGTTACTATTCTTCAGGTAGATCCTTTTGGAAATGAGTACTTTGCCAACGTGCGGTATAATCCCGATGTACACAAAACCACGGAAATAGCCGGCAGGGCAGGATTTTCGGAAGGTTTTCCGGAAGGTCGCTTTACCCCCGGCCTTTCCTGGCAGGGCGGGCTGGATTTTCAATGGGCCAATTACAGAAATGATGTGAATACACTTACGCTGGGAGCCCGTGTGGAAGCTTTTTCCCGAAAACTGACCATTTTGCACAACAATGAGCTCAACAGAAGTTTGTTTTCCTCATTTTATATTAGTTTTGCATTCGGATTGGGAAGTTGATTTTTCCGCTCCGCGAAATCTTGCTGGAACTACCTGTCATATCCTCAGAAAAGCGCAGACCCTCCAAGCCTTCATGGCTCAAGATTGATTTGCCTACCGGCGAAAATTACACGCGTGTTAAGCGCATCGTGAAAGAGCACAAGCTCCACACCATTTGCGAAGACGGACGTTGCCCAAATATGGGCGAATGCTGGGGCGCCGGAACAGCCACCTTTATGATACTCGGAAACATCTGCACACGCAGCTGTTCATTTTGTGCCGTGGCCACCGGACGGCCCACCGAATACGATATTGATGAGCCTTACCGCGTTGCAGAAGCGGTGAAGCTGATGGGGGTAAAACATTGCGTAATTACTTCCGTAAACCGCGATGAACTCAAGGACAAAGGGGCCAGCGTATGGGCGGCAACCATTCGCGAAGTAAAACGCCAGAATCCGGAGACAACCATTGAAACGCTGATACCTGACTTCAAGGCTCAATGGGACTTGTTGTATATGGTGCTCGATGAAAGACCGGATGTGGTGAGCCACAACATGGAAACCGTGGAAAGGCTTTACCGTATAGTAAGACCGCAAGCCAAGTATAGCCGCAGTCTTGAGCAGATAAAACGCACCGCGGAATACGGACTGAGAACCAAAAGCGGAGCCATGATGGGTTGTGGCGAAACCCGCGAGGAAGTAGACCGTCTGATGGATGATTTGTACAATCATCAATGCCATGTGCTCACCCTGGGTCAATATCTGCAGCCGACCAAAATGCACCTGCCCGTTGCTGAATTTGTTCATCCCGATCAGTTTAAGGCATGGGAAGAAGCAGGACTAGCAAAAGGTTTTCTGCACGTGGAAAGCGGCCCCATGGTGCGCAGTTCATACCATGCCGAAAAGCATGTGCTTTAACCCGGTTGATTCCCTTCCGCAATAAAATTGCAGTTAATTACCTGTCATGTTTTTGACATCATTGAAAAAATTGATGGGTCCGGTGGTTGTGTTTTCATAAAGTGGCTGTAAATTAGCGGACTATAAAGAACATTACCTTTTTATGAAGTTGAAAAATGCCCTTCTGTTTTCTTCAGCCGTAGCGCTGATGGCCGGCACGGCCTGGTTTTCCGGGAATTCCTTCTCTGTAAAACCGTCCTTTGAAAAATGGATGACTGAGGAATCAGGAGAAGAAGAAGAAATTGGCCCTGCACTTGAATACCTCAAAATGCTGCGCGCCAATCCGAAAACCGGAACTATCGAGCCTGAATGGATTGAAGCCGCGATAGCCCAGGCAGACCGCCTGAGCATGTTGCGTCGTGCCTCCCTGCAGTGGACCAATATGGGTCCCGACAATATAGGAGGGCGCTGCCGTGCGTTGCTTCTCCACAAAGATTCAGCCAATATTTGGTTTCTGGGTGGCGTGAGCGGAGGACTTTTCCGCAGCAATACTTCCGGTTCCAGCTGGTTTCCTGTCAACGATAAGCAGGAAAACCTGAATGTAACATGCATAGCCCAAACCGACGACGGTACCATTTATTATGGAACCGGTGAAGGAGGATTTACCAACCTGTCCGGAACACGTAACGGTTCACCTGCCTTCATAGGAAATGGCTTGTACAAAAGTACCAGCCCTTCCGGCACAGCCTTTACCAGAATGGCCAATACCGCTGACAGCAGATTTCTGTCATGCAACACCATGGCTGCTTATGGCAACAAGCTGTATGTAGGAACAGAGAGCGGTTTGTTTTTGCTAACCAACAATGGAACTACCATCAGCCAAATCCGCGGTGGCGCCTGCCTTGAAGTGAAGATAGACAAAAATGGCGTTGTTTGGGCCAGTTACTCCAACGGTTCTGTGTTCAAAAGCGATGCCAACGGAGCAAACTTTACCCAGATGAATTACGGTGGTCCAGCAGCACGTGTGGCCATTGCTATTTCGCCGGAAGATCCTAACTATGTATATCTGCAAAACGCTCAAACCCGTCTGAACGGTGTTTGGCGCACCACCGACGGTGGTGTGACCTGGAGTCAAATTGTGTTCTACAGCACTGTTACCGATAATATGGGAACCGGCCAGGGTTACTATGATAACGTGGCAGCAGTCGATCCTCTCAACAAGAACCGTGTATACCTTGGCGGTGTTTCCCTTGCTGTATGGGATAATATTAATGGCTACACTGAAATAGCTTCCATGTTCGGAGCACCCTGGAACAATGGCTATGTTCATGCCGACAAACACATCATTCAGTTCGATACCAGACAGAACCCTCCGCTTATGCTTGTAGGCTGCGACGGAGGTCTTTTTGGCAGCAGGGACCGCGCAACCTGGACACGCCTGAACCGCAATTTTACTACATATCAGTGTTACAACGTCGCTGCAAACAGCCTCGGGCACATTGTGGGTGGTTCTCAGGATAACGGAACGCAGTTGATTAACTTTTCAGGAAATAGCATAAACGGTGTTCCCTCCAAAACAGCCCTTGAAATTTTGGGTGGAGACGGTTTTGACGTGGAATTTTCCAAATATTACCCCAAGACTATTTTTATGTGTACCTACTATGGTCGCATAGTGAGAACCGGCAACAGCGGTCAGTCAAGCTCATCTTTCTGGGACAGCCGTATCAAGCCGGATGATGCAGCCGCAAATCCTCCCGATGTGGATTTTAATACCCATTTCACATTATGGGAACCCAACGATTCTACCTCACGCCTTTTCCTGGCGCGCAACGCTGAAGTTTGGGTTGCCATCAATCCTACCAACTTTATCGAAGATGTTACCTGGTTCCGCGTAGCTGCCAACCTCGGAAACGATCGTATTGTTGAAATGGATCACACCCCGGATGGAGCCCACTTGTTCATAGCGAAAGCTGGTAAGCTTTTCAGAGTAAGTGGTTTGGATTCAGCAAACTTTACAGTAGCTGCCAATCCCGGAATCAATGACATTCCAAAGGCACTCAGCATCAGAACCATAACGCCTCCCGGTGCTGCATCCCGCGTAGTAACTTCTGTAAATGTGGATCAAGCCAATCCCAACCATGTGGTGGTAACCCTCGGTGGATATGGTGATGTTACCTATGTAATGGAAACCAAAAATGCACTGGATCTCACACCGACCTGGACCAACATCACCGGCGATTTGCCCAAGATGCCGGTATACGACGCTGTAATTGATATTGACAATCCCAACCGTATCATTATAGGTACAGACCTCGGTGTGTTTATGACTGAAAACGGCGGAACCAACTGGGCAGAAGCCAACAACGGAATGGCGCGCACACCTGTGTTCGAAATTCGTGGCTATGAGTGGAGACCCTGGGAGGGCATGAAACTCTATATCGGAACCCATGGTCGTGGTTACTACCAGAGCATGAGCCTCACCACCGGAAACAAGAGAATTTCTGATACCTACACCGGCCTGAAAGCGTGGCCTGTACCTGCGGGTAACCTGCTGAATGTATCTTTCCGTTCAAACGGCAATGAAAAAGTAACCGTGGAAATTTACGGTATGGACGGTAAGCGTTACCAGCAAAACCAGCCTGTTGTATCTGCCGGAAGCAATACCATTCAGCTGAATACTGCATCACTGCCTACAGGCAATTACTTTGTTCGCATCAGCGGCAAAGAAGGAAGCAACAGCATCAAATTCAATGTAACCAAATAAGGAACGGGTTAATCGTTCTGAATAAACTGCCGGTCGTTATGATCGGCAGTTTTTTTTATACCAATCCGTTAAAAACCCGGGCGACGGGACCGTTCAGATGTACATTGACAAAACCACTTTCCACGGCATCAAAAGACACAGACAGATTGCCGCCGGCTGTTTGCACGGCCGTGGTGTTTTGTGATTTGTGCAGAATATAATGTGCGAGCACGGCTGCGGTTACGCCTGTGCCACAACTCAGGGTTTCATTTTCAACACCACGTTCATAGGTGCGCATGCGCAAGGAAGTTCCGTCAACCTGCACCAGATTCACATTGATGCCTGCTGCCGCAAACTCATCGCCGTAGCGAATAGTGTGTGCAAAATGCAGTAAATCCAAATCATCGGGATCTTGCTGGATGAATTGAACATAGTGGGGTGAGCCGGTATTGATGACAACGGTGTTTTCGTCGCGTACCTCCCAATGAAACACATCCATCATTTGAAGAATAACCATGTCCCCTGCAACGGATGCATGGTGGGGGCCGTCAATGGCCAGAAAGTCCAGTTGACCTGCATTTCCCAAACCCAGTGAATGCGCAAAATGGGAAATACAGCGCCCGCCATTGCCGCACATGGAACTGATTTTTCCATCGCTGTTGTAATACACCATGCCGAAATCGTAGCCGTTTTCAGCTGTCAGATACATAAGGCCGTCAGCGCCTATGCCGAAGTGCCTGTGGCATAAACGAGCCACATCCATACCGGATGGTATGCCGTTTCGGGCGTCAATCAGGATGAAGTCATTGCCTGTTCCCTGGTATTTGGTGAAATGGATGCTCAACGGCCAATTAGTTTTAATATGCTTTGATCAGTTACTTCCTGCGCAGGTGCACCGGCTGTTTTTTGGCCATTCTGCACCGGTAGGTTTAGCAGTTCATATACTTTTATGCCGCTGTGCAGAAAGTACCTGTTTTGCCACTCATAAACCAGTGGATTTCCATACACAATATCATAGCAGCGAACGAAATACATATCATTGTACTTTTCAATCTCAACCATCGGTGTATTGCGCGGCGTTTGGCAGAAGGTGAGGGAAAACCGCATGGCTGTTTTTTTACTGCGGGTTTGTTCAGGCTGCTTGTAATCGTTTCCTGCGCTCTCGGCACGGCCTGATTGTTTAGCCTTGGCGGTTTGTGCTGTTACTGCGGGTTGTGGCTGTGCATTGGCTTCAGCGGTGCGGGAGCGTTTCATTTCTGAAGCTTCGGTTTTCAGCGATTTCTGCGCTTCGGCCTGGTTGAAAAGGGTTATGGCTACCGCCTGAACATTGGAAGCAATGATGATGGGTTCGGGATCAGCGACCTCTGCAGTAGACCCTGCATCATCCGTTTCCATAGGGGGCATGACCTCTTCGCTGTTCTGCACCAGCATTTCCGTTTCTTTTCCGGTGTCAGCATTTACTTTTTTAACTCCGGAATCCGTAGTAACAAACTCCGAAGCCTGTTTTTCAGCGGAATCAGCGGCTTTTTCTGTTCTGACAGTATTGTTGTGCTCAGGTTGTATCCCGGGATTTAACTTCCAAAGAATGATGGCCGCAGAAAAGGCTACCAGCATAACGGATGCAGCGGCAAAATACCAGGTTTTTCTGCTAAGATTAAAAATACCCCGATGCCGTGTCTTTTCCTGTAAATACCGCTTCATTTGGGCATGCCCGAAAGCATAAACAGCCGCAGCCATTTTTTCATGCTGTTCAACCTGTAGCTTAAAATCAGGATCAGACTGCAATTTTGTCATGAATGTTTCCAGCTCAGCTCCCTGTAATTCACCCCTAAGGTAGCGGTCAATCAGGTCGATATTAGGGTCAAATTCATTCATGAGATAAAATCAGATTTGGTAAAACGACTTTTAATCAGGGCCTCCAATTTTTTGAAACACTGATATTTCTTGGCTTTGGCTGTATCTGCATTGGCAAACTGCATTTTTCTGGCAATTTGTTCCATGTCATTTCCATCAAAGTAAAACAACAGCAGGAGGTTTTTACAGGTATCGCCTATCTCATCCATGGCTTTTTGCAGGTGTTTGAAATCGGACAAATCTGAAAAATTGTCAGCACACACATGTAAATGAGGTAATATTTTGTCTTCTCCGTCCATTCTCTGCAACTTCCCCAGCCTTTTCAACCACAGGTTTTTGCAAATTGCCATCATGTATGTACTAAGCTTGCTGCTAAGTACAAAATTGCCCTGCTGCACTTTTTGCCAGAGTACAATCAATGCATCCTGCAACAGGTCCTCAGCATCTTCTTCACGTCCCTGATTTTTAATAACATAACTGCGAATCATGCTGTAGTTGCTTTTGTAAATACCCACCAGCGCATCCTTATCTCCGGCTTCAATCCGGGCAAGCAGTTCCTGGTCTTTGCTTGGTGTTGTTTCAGACATTTCACAGATGGTTAATACTCTTTGGTCGAAAAGGGTAAATACCTGCTTCAAAAATACAAGAAATGCATGCGTTTTGAAGTTACAAATTCGGAACAAAATTTGATTGATAAAAAATATCATGGAAAAACTATTGAACAAATCAAAATGGATGGGCCTGCTGCTCGCAGGTTCTTTGGGAGGGTTGGTTTCTCTCGGTGCATTTGCAGTCATAACCAGGATTTCGGGAGATAATACCATTGAGCTGAAGCAACAGAATAGTGCGCAGCTGGCCCGTTATGCAGGTTTGAATGCCCAGCCTGCCTTTGACTTTGCAAGTGTGGCTGAAGTTTCAACACCCGCGGTGGTGCACATTAAAACCAGTGTGGGCAGCGTTGCTTCAGAGCGGAGGGAATCCAATCCTATGGATCCTTTCGACTTTTTTGGAAATCCTGGCTTTAGGTTTGAAAATCCCGGTCCCAGAGCCGGTTCCGGCAGTGGCGTAATTCTCAGTGATGATGGCTACATCGTAACCAACAATCATGTGGTGGAAGGTGCTACCAAAGTAGAAGTAGTGTTGAACGATAAACGTACGTATGTAGCCGAGATTATCGGTACAGACAAAAACACCGATCTGGCACTGCTGCGCATCGGTGAAAGCGGATTGCCGTTTATGAAACTGGGTAGCAGCAGTGGGGTGAAAGTAGGACAGTGGGTGGTGGCCGTGGGCAACCCTTTCAACCTGGAAAGCACTGTTACACTGGGCATTGTCAGTGCCATGGGCCGAAACATTGACCTCATTCGCAGTAAAGGAAACAAATACGCCATTGAGAATTTCATACAGACCGATGCAGCCATCAATCCCGGTAATTCCGGCGGAGCGCTTGTGAATACCGCAGGGGAGTTGATTGGCATCAATACCGCCATTGCTTCTGAAACCGGATCCTATACCGGCTATGCTTTCGCCATTCCCGTAGATTTGGTCAAAAAGGTAGTTAATGACCTGATGAAATACGGCAAGGTGCAGCGTGGATTGCTTGGTGTTTCCATTCAGGATATCAACCAGAAACTTGCTGATGACAAGGGATTCCCCGATTTGAAGGGTGTATTTGTGGCTGAAGTGGTAGATGACGGAGCAGCGCAGAAAGCCGGTGTTAAAAAAGGAGATGTTATCCTGAAAATCAATGATGTGGAAGTAAACAGCAGCAGCCGCCTGCAGGAGGAAATCGGCAAGAGCCGACCCGGAGACAAGGTAAAAGTTACCCTTCGCCGGAAATCTTCTACCCTGGATTTGTTTGCGGTTCTGCTCAGCGAAAGCGGTAAAACCTCCATAGAGTCTGCAGCACCTGAGAGTACTGCATCAGTGATGGGGGTTGAATTTGAAAACTCCACAAGGGAGGAAAGGCAGAATCTGGGATTGAAAAATGCGGTAAAAGTAAAAAATGTGGGAAAGGGTGTTTTCAAGGATGCCGGCATTCCCCAGGGTTTCTTCATAACCCATATCAACAACGAACCTGTTTACAGTGTTCAGGGCGCTGTAGCCACCCTGAAATCGCTGAGAGGAGCCATAACCATCGAGGGTAAAACCGTTGATGGTAAAGAGAAAATCATCGCTGTCAAAATCCCCGCATCTTCGGATGCAGAAGAATAACACAGTGTATGTATTTTGATGTGAAAACCCTGACGCTGTCAGGGTTTTTTTATGCGCTTAGAAGTCGTCGCTGTCTTCAATGATATTGGCACCACCAAGGTGATTCCAGTTGTCACGGTTGTCATCGTCCAGCAGCATGTCTGATGCGTTATTCATTTTGCTGGGGAGTGTCTGTGTGGCGGGTTCATGGGTGTATCCGCCTTCATAGTGGTTGCTCTGGCTCTGAATGAGGACACGCTCTTCCGGTGCGAGATCAATAAACTTGCTGTATTGGTTAACAAACTTGGTAAACGCGGAGCCTACAGCACCATGTCGGTTTTTTCCGATGATAATTTCTGTCAATCCGTCAACTCCGTAATTGTTATAGGAATCAGGGCCCTTCTGACCGGTTTCTCCTGCGCCCGTTTTCTGGTAGTATTCATCGCGGTACAGGAACATTACCATGTCGGCATCCTGTTCGATTGAACCCGATTCACGAAGATCAGAGAGCTGGGGTCTTTTGTTATTTCGTTTTTCAACTTCACGGCTTAGCTGGGCGAGTGCAATAACCGGCACGCTCAACTCTTTGGCAAGACCTTTCAGCGATCTGGAAATAAAAGCGATTTCCTGTTCGCGGTTTCCCTGGCCTTTGGTTTCATGCCTCAGGAGCTGCAGGTAATCCACAACAACCATATCAAGACCATGCTGTGAATGCACCCTTCGGCACTTGGCATTCAGATCAAAAATATTCAGCTGGGGGGTATCGTCAATAAAGATCTTACTCTGGCTCAGGTTTACGGTTTTGCTGTGCAATCGCTGCCACTCCTGTTCGGAAAGATCACTTTTTCGGATTTTATCGGCTGCTACCTCTGCTTCCGCACTGATAAGGCGGTTTACCAGCTGCACATCGGCCATTTCCAGTGAAAATATCATCACCGATTTTTTAAAATCAACAGCGGCATTTCTAACCAGCGAAAGTGCAAAGGCTGTTTTACCCATGGCAGGTCTGGCCGCAAGAATAATCAAATCGCTGGGTTGCCAGCCGGCCGTGATTCTGTCCAAATCCGAAAATCCGGATGCAACACCCGTGATTCCGTCTGTTTCTGTTTTACTGCGTTCTTCAAGGTCTTTGATCGCGCGGCTTACCAGCGAATCGATATCCTGGAAATTGCGCTTTAAACCGTTGTTTTTTATTTCGTACAGTTTGCGTTCGCTTTCATCCAACAGCACAAAACTGTCTTCGGAGTCGTCAAATGCATCATGTGCAATTTCACCGCTCACCCTGATCAGCTCGCGCTGAATCATTTTCTGGGTAAGAATTCTTGCGTGAAATCCAATATTGGCTGCACTCGAAACCTTGTTGGTCAGCATTGCCAGATAATAGCTGCCGCCAATCAGTTCCAGTTCGTTGGTGGATCGAAGGTGATTATTAATGGTCAGCAGGTCAACCGCGGTTTTCCCTTCCTGGTAAAGCGCGCTGATTGCCCGGAATACTACTTTGTTTTCAGGTGCGTAAAAGTGTGCTTCTGACAAAACGTCAATAACCTCGTTGATTTTTGCACTTTCCAGCATCATGGCACCGAGTACGGCTTCTTCAAGGTCTCTGGCATGCGGAGGAACCCGGCCTTGATAATCGGCCGGTAAAACGGGAGCGTTCTTGCGTTTGCGGTTTGTGCTGTTGCTGGGGTCCATAGGACTAACAAAATTATGTTTTTTGGTGCTGGCAGAAACGCTTCCCCGCAGTTATATTTTTGAACATACCCCGTGGAAGAAAGGTGTATAACTCAAAATCAATGGCAGATTGTCATACAGCATGCGGGAAAATCTATTTGGCTTGAAATTTGACAACTGTATACTTAACAACACAACTATTACGTTTGTGTGTTAGTCATCATATATTACCATTCATTGATATTAAATTTGTAATAAGGGAAACTACTACATGGAAGCCAAATTTTCACCACGGGTAAAGGAAGTTATTCAGTTCAGCAGGGAAGAAGCCATTCGGCTGGGCCACGATTACATTGGCTGTGAGCATTTATTGCTTGGCATCATCAGGGAAGGAGAGGGTAAGGCACTGCAGACCCTGCGCCTGCTGGATATTGATACCATACGGCTTAAAAAGGCTATTGAAGATACCATCAAATCTACCGCTAACCGCACCACCAATCTGGGTAATATTCCCCTGACAAAACAGGCAGAAAAAGCCCTGAAAATTACCTACCTGGAGGCGAAAATATTCAAAACCGATCTCATCGGAACCGAACACTTGCTGCTAAGCATCTTGCGCGATGAAGACAACACGGCTTCCAAAGTGCTGTCACAGTTCGGAATCACCTACGATATTTTCAAGGCAGCTCTCGAAGAAGGTGTGGAAACGCAGTCGCCCAAAGCCGAAGCACCCGGCGAGGATCAGGATAATCCCGAGGATTTTTACCGCGAGGAACAAAAGGCCACCGAAGCCCGGAAAGGCAAGGGTAAAAGCAAAACCCCAGTGCTGGATAATTTTGGAAGAGACCTCACCAAATCAGCGGAAGAGGGCAAGCTCGATCCTATTGTCGGTCGCGAAAAAGAAATTGAGCGTGTGAGCCAGATTCTGAGCCGCCGTAAGAAAAACAATCCTGTGCTCATAGGTGAACCCGGTGTTGGTAAAACCGCTATCGCCGAGGGGCTGGCCCTACGCATCGTTCAGCGAAAGGTAAGCCGTGTGCTGTTTAATAAAAGGGTAGTCAGCCTGGATATTGCCAGTATGGTAGCGGGAACCAAGTACCGCGGCCAGTTTGAAGAGCGCATGAAAGCCCTCATGATGGAACTGGAAAAAGCCGATGACGTTATTTTATTCATTGATGAAATCCATACCATCGTAGGCGCAGGCGGTGCAAGCGGTTCGCTGGATGCGAGCAACATGTTTAAGCCTGCCCTGGCCAGAGGAGAAATTCAGTGTATTGGTGCTACCACGCTGGATGAATACCGCCAGTACATAGAAAAAGACGGAGCGCTTGAACGTCGTTTTCAAATGGTGATGATTGAGCCTGCCACGCCGGAAGAAAGCGTTGAGATTCTGAATAATATTCGCGAAAAATATGAGGAACACCACGGTGTTATTTACACACCCGAAGCCGTAAAGGCCTGCGTGGACCTCAGTGTACGTTATATGAGCGACAGGCATCTGCCCGATAAGGCCATTGATATTCTGGACGAAGCCGGAGCACGTGTTCACATCAGTAATATTCATGTGCCTTCGGAAATTGTGAACCTGGAAACCCGAATTGAAGAGATCAAAGTAGAGAAAAACCGTGTGGTGAAAAGCCAGAACTTCGAGGAGGCTGCAAAGCTGCGCGATGACGAAAAACGACTACTGGAAGAACTCGAGACAGCCAAGGCTCAGTGGGAGGCACAATCTGCCCATGAGAAGTTTACCGTTTCCGAAGATGATATAGCGGATGTGGTAAGCATGATGACAGGTATTCCTGTAAAGCGTATGGCCGAAGACGAAAGCAGGCGCCTGCTTAAAATGGCGGATACGATCAAAGGGCGCGTGGTTGGGCAGGATAAAGCTGTTGAGAAATTAACCAAGACCATTCAGCGCACCCGCGCAGGCTTTAAAGAGCCCAACAGGCCTATCGGTTCATTCATTTTCCTGGGTCCCACCGGCGTAGGTAAAACTGAGCTTGCCAAAGCACTTTCGGAATTTTTGTTTGATTCTGATGATGCCATGATTCGCATAGATATGAGTGAATACATGGAGAAATTTGCCGTAAGCAGGCTTGTGGGAGCGCCTCCCGGCTACGTTGGCTACGAAGAAGGTGGCTTGCTTACCGAAAAAGTCCGCCGTAAGCCTTATAGCGTTATTTTGTTCGATGAGGTAGAAAAGGCGCATCCGGATGTTTTCAATCTGCTTTTGCAGGTGCTGGATGAAGGACAGATGACCGACAGTCTGGGCAGAAAAATTGATTTCCGCAATACGGTCATTATTATGACATCCAATATAGGTTCAAGAACCCTTAAGGATTTTGGAACCGGTGTAGGCTTTGCCACCGGCACCAAGGAAGCTTCCCGCGAAAAGGAAAGCAAGCAGGTTATTGAAACCCAGCTAAAAAAGTTCTTTTCTCCTGAATTCCTGAATAGAATTGATGATATCATCGTATTCAACAGCCTGGGTAAAGATGAAATCATACATATCCTGGATCTTCGTATGGCTAAAATGCTGAAGCGTATTGCCGATCTGGGTTACACCATTAACCTTACCAAAGCGGCTAAAGAGTTTCTGGCCAATAAGGGTTTTGATCCTGATTTCGGAGCGCGTCCGTTACAACGCGCCTTGCAGAAGTACCTAGAAGAACCCTTGGCCGAAGAAGTGCTGAAAGGCAACCTAAAGGAAGGCAGTGAGCTGAAAGTCGATCATAAGAAAGACAGCGAAGAACTGAGCATCAGCAACGTGAAGTCAAAGGCTAAGGAAACCGACAAGAAGGAAGATTAATTTCCAAACTACAAGCATTATAAGAAAGCCCCGCCAACCGGCGGGGCTTTCTTATGTCTATGGTAAATGTGTATTTTTTGTAATGAACTCATTGTCATGCTGAGCCTGTCGAAGCATGGCAACGAGCTTGCCTATGAAACATGTGATTGTCGAGGGGGTGGCCATTTTTACCACAGTTTACTTTTATTCTTCCTGACATCTGCTCCAAAATAAAATTCTCTTGATAGACTTATCACGCTTAGTTCGACATCATACTTATTTGTCTTTCATACCGAACGTTATGTCATGCTGAGCCCGTTGGTACATCGCCATAACAAAAAAGGCACCCAACGGGTGCCTTTTTTGTTATGGTTTTCAGCGATTATTTGCTGATAGTGATTTTGCGAACGGCGGTGTTTTCACCGGAACTTACACGTACCATGTAAACACCGTCTGAAAGATTGCCGCTGTTGATGCTGATCATACCGTTGTTTTCAGTGCTGATCTGCTTAACCACAGCGCCTGACATGTTGGTGATAACAATGTTCAGGTTTTTGCCGAAGCTGCTCTTCACAGACAGGTTAAACTGACCGTTGTTCGGGTTCGGGAATACTGCTACACCGGTAGTTTCCAGATCCTTCACAGCAGCGCGGTTCATAACCACTTTCTTGGTGATGCTGCACTCGCAGAAAGGAGCGGTGGTAGACCTTGCACGCATGGTTACGTCATAGGCACCATCGGTCTGGAAGTCAAACTGGGTTTCAGCGTTAACACCTGAAGTTTTGTTGGTACCACCACCCTGGAAGATCCAGCTGTATTCAACTTTATCCTGTCCGCCGGCTACACCGGTAGAAGCGTTCAGAGGATTGAGTTTTACACCGTAGAATCCGAACGCGTAGTCGGTAGCCACAGTGAAGTCGCAAGTGCGGGGACCTTCAAAGATGGTTACGGGAATCACGATTGAATCGGTGCAACCGCCTGCGATGCTGGCGTACAAGGTTACGTTGGGTGAGAATGCCTTGGTGTAGGTGTGAACAGGCTTCGATGAGGTTGAAGTAACACCATCGCCGAAGTTCCACAGCCAGGTGATGTCACCCTGAGGCCAGGTAGTAGTGTTATCGAATACCATGGGCTTGCCCAGACACACATTCTGCGCAGTGAAGGAAGCTTTGGGCTGAACACCTACGTTAAGCACTTTGCTGAAGCTGCCTTTGCAACCGTTCATCAGTTCGATGTCGAATTTAACATTCTTGGGTCCGAGTGTGCTCCAGCTGCGTGAAGGGCTGGCAAGGATGGAAGTTCCACCGTCACCAAAATCCCAGCTGTAGGTCTTCACGGCTCCACCGGCACCGCCCACTACAGGTGTAGTGTTGGTAAACTGAGTAGCAGTGCGAGAGCAGGCAGGAGTGTTAATGAAGGCTACTTTGGGGCTTTCAAGTACACTGATAGGCTTAGAAACGCTGTCTTTGCAACCAAATACGCTGGTAACTACGAGTTTAACGTTTTTGGTACCGGGAGTGCCGAATACTTTGCTGGCATTATCTTCGGTAGAATAGGTGTTGTCTCCAAAGTTCCAGTAAGGACCGAAGGTACCGGATGAAATGGTTGATTTGTTAGTGAAATTATATGCATCGTTATCGCAGTTGCCTGAAGTCTGATCAAAGGCAGCTTTGGGTGTGGGGAACTGGTATGCCCTCTGTGTGGCTGTTCCGATACATCCGTTCAGATTTACTGTCAGGGTAACCAGGTAAGAACCGGGCGAAGCATAGCGGTATCTAACGGTAGCATTGTTGTTGTTTACGTTGGTTCCGTTGCCCCAGTTCCAGTTGCTGGTAGTTCCGATCAGAGGAGTTGACTGGTTGGTGAAAACCAGATCCTGGCCTTCGCAGGCATTGCTCTTCACGAATTTGACGTTAGGAATAGCATTTACAACCACATCTGCGCTGTCGATGGTTACAAAACCCCATGGCACAGTGCGGGCAAACAATTTAACCCTGAAGGTGCCTGCATTTGGGAAAGTAAAGATAGGTGACGGAGCGTTTGAAGTATCTCCGGCTACACCTGTTCCAAAGTTCCAGGTGAAATCCATAGAACCGCTCTTGACAGTGCTCTTGTTGTTGAACAATACGGATTCACCATTACAGATTTTGCTCGGGAAAGTGAAATCTGCATTGATGGTTGGGTAAATAAGGATGGCACGGCGCAGCAGGGTATCACAGTTGTTGCCCAGATCAGTGATCTTGGTAACCAGGGTAATAGTGCTGTCTTCCAAGCCAGCGTTTGCAGTTTCAAACTTAACTTCAAGGTTATTGGTGCCTGTAGCATGATTCTGAATGCTGGCAGGGAGAACAATACCTGCTCTGGTCAAACCATACACAGATGCTGTCCATTTTTTACCGGTTGAAGAACCTGTGCCGTCCCAGTAGTCAGCGTTGGTATAGGCACGGGGAGGGGTAATATGGTAGTAAATAGGTCTGTTAATTTGAGTTACATCATTTGGTCTGCCAAGCTGGTACACTGCTCTTGAAGGAGTTGTGCCCTGCAGGTAGCGTCCGCCACCGGGAGCAGGCAATACTGTGGTAGTGAATGAAATACTGTCATTGGCTACGTTGTCGTCAGGCATATCTACATAGCAGGTAATACGGATATTACCACTTATGTTTAGTTGAATAGGAACGCTGAACCTAACCAGATGGGTGTCGTTTGCCAGAATTCTCTTTGTAACAAAAGTGGAAACAGTAGGACCACCGGTTGAACGGTAAGAAACACGGAAACCGGTAGCGGTATCAGCCCAAAGATTTCTTACATTCAAAGTCATGTTGCCTGTCCAGCCTGGGCAAACGGTAGCAGGAACGGTGAATGATGAACCTATAGCAGCAATATCTGCGAATGCTTCCACTGCACCGCGGTCTGAAGAACCGGGGTTTCTGTTGTTGCCATTGAACTGAACAGGAGTCGTAGCAGTTGTAACTACGTTGTTTTGGGTGCGGAAATCACGAGGTGTGAAATTACGTGCAGCCTCATTAGTGAAGTTAGGATTTTCATATACAAGCCCTGCCTGACCACCGGGGCTGGCAGCTCTGTAGGTAAGCCAGTTGGTGTAGGTTGTACCATTATGGTTGCCTCTGAAGTTAGTTACTGGCGAATTGGGTGCAAAAACGTGGTTGTTTCTGTAAATGTTGTCACCACTTGAGTTAAAGCCCCAGTTGTAGTTGGTGCGGTCTACAAAAATGTTTCCGTCATACGTAGTGGTACCACTGCCGTCTGTGAAACGATTCGTCTGGCTGTTGAATATGAGGTTGTTCAGGTTCAGGTTGAACGTGTTTTGTTTAACCAGTACGTTTGCACCAGCACTGTTGTTGCAGAAGAATGCCGTTGTGGTTGAGGCTCCAACGCTGTGTGTCATGATATTGGAGAACCAGTTTTGATCGCCAAGGGCGATAGTCTGCACCCAATAACCCCAAAGGTTGTTTGAATTAGAATTTGTACCCGCCTGGGTTAATCTGTCCACCATGTTGCGTGATCCAGTCCATCTGCCTTGCACGGTTCTGATACCATACATAGTAGCACCAAACCAACTAGCATTGGTATTTTGGATGTCTACAATCTGGTTGCCGGTGATTAGGCCGGGAGTGGCCGTGGTGCCCCCCTGGGTCCAAATACCTGCGAAGTGGGTGGCGGGTCTGCAAGCGGTAATGGTATTTCTTACGATATCGTTAGGAATAATGGTGCCTCCGAAACCAACACCAATGGTGTACCAACCGATATTGGGTGGAACCCCGGTTCCGCCCATTTGGAACATGCTGGTAAAGTCGTTAAAGATACCTGTGGTATTGCCCCAGAAGGTGCTTGTACTGGTATTGTTACTGTAGAGGTTGGTTATAATATTATCTTCGGTTCTGGTGTTTTGGCAGCATCCCAGGTAGATACCAATGTTACCGCCAATACTAGTGCCGATGTTGGTAATTCTGTTTCCTTTGATGAAAGTGGGTAAAGTTTGAAATACAGAGATATTCATCCAGATAGAATAGGTACTGGAGTTGCTCTGAGCAGCAGTGGCATTCAGGAATGGAATGTCGTGAATGAAGTTTGAATCGATGCGGTGCGAGCGGGTAGTTCCACCCACTCCGCTGGAATGAATGCCTGAAATGGTGCTGTTTCCTGAACCGGCCACGTCGAATACGGTGGGGGTGGTAACATTGGAACGGCTGATGTCATTGTTTGCAATAACGGTTCCGTTGCTCAGCGATGTGAGGATACCAAAAACGAAGAAGTTCTGGATAACGTTATCTCTGAAGGTGTTGTTGTAGGCAGTGGTTGGTGGAAGCCAGCTTTGACCATTTTGGGTTTCATAGATACCGGCAAAAGGACCGGGGCTATTGGTGTTGGTCCGCATGATGTTGTTGCGAATCAGGTTTCTTGAACCGTTAACAGAAACACCGGTATTAACTGAACCGTTTGTTACGCCGGGAAAGCCCGTATTAAGGTTGTAGAATGGACGGGTTAACGAAGACGAGTTGGAAAATGCAACGTAAGAAGCACCTGTCATAGTCTGGGAGGCGGTGAGGTTAGATAACTCAATAATACAGTTTTGTATAATGTTATCGTTTGCATCGTTGGTAAAACGAAGCCCCATTACGTTGGCAATTGAGCCTGAGTTGGTGATGGTTAAGTTGCTAATGGTGAAAAAGTCTGCACCGTTAAACAAGAAAACCTCGGGAGAAAAAGTGTTGGAAGAGTTCAGGGTTACACGGAAACCAGAACCATTAATGGTTACTCTTCTGGTCGCTGAAGGTGAATTTACCGTCAAATTGTTGAAAGTAACAACGGCAGATTCTGTGACGTCGGAAAGTACATTAACAGTTAATGGGCCTGAAACACCCTGTGCGTTAAATGCTGAGGCAAATGCTGTGAATGTGGCGTACGTTCCGCCGGAACCCACAGTCACTGTGCCGCTTAGCTGGGCCTTCACCCACCCCGAACCGGTGAGCATCAAACCCAGCGCAAGGGCTTTTAACCCTTTGCTTTTGATGGAGTTGTAAATTGTTATCATACGTTTGAGTTTATATTGTTTGGCTACAATATTAGGAAATTGAAACTAAAAAATAAATTTTTCAAAAATATTTTTGTCGATGTTTCCCCTTCTGCAGGTGAAAATCAATCTTTAAAGGCCCTTATATTGGGCTTCTCAGATTTTTTGACAATTTAATGACCGTGCCCCGGCCTTACAGTAAAATCCTGCGGATTTGCAGAAAACGGGTTTTATAGTACTGCGATTTCAGCACATCGTAGCGTATGCCTCCGTGTACCGCTGAATGGATAAAATAAATATCGGTAGGGGTTACTTCTGTAATGATACCCACATGCCCTATGCTTCGGTTTCTGCTGTTGGATCCCGTGAAGCAGATAACATCGCCGGGTCGGGCAGATTGGGGGTGAACTTTAATACCGTGTTTGTTATAGGTTGTTGCCGATGGACTTAGCACCAGCCCCTGTGTTTGGTTAAAGCAATACCTCACAAAACCGCTGCAGTCAAAACCGGCCGGGGTTTTGCCACCATAACGGTATGGAGTCCCAAGATGCTGTTCTGCAAAACGGATAAGACGGTTTATTTCCACTATGCGGCTGGCTCCGGTATCAGGGATGACTGCGCCAAGGGAATCTTCATGCCCAAGCTGCAGGGTGTCAGCCGGCTGACGACCCCAGATGCCGGTACAGAGAAGCACTGTTAATAATATGGAGAATGCCTTTCTCACGGCAGGGAGGCTTTAAACGCATTGTAACGCTGGGTAAAGGTTTGGCCCATTTTGCCGCCGAGTGATTGCCATTTATCGGTAATGGCCTGCACACGGTTATCGGGATTGGGGTGGGTACTCAGCCACTGGGGCGCGCCTCCGCTTTGTCCCTGATCGATGAGTTTTTGGAAGAATCCTGCAGCTCCTTTTGCATTGTAGGCGGTAGGGTAGAGCCAGGTAACGGAATACATATCGGACTGCGACTCGTTTTCGCGGCTGTATTGCAGCATTTTGATCTGGGCCGCCACGCGCACCAGTTGACCTTTGTCTTTGCCGAAGATGATATCAAACAATACGCTAAGTCCATACTGACGGGTAAGCGCATCGGTGCTGTGTCTGAGATCGGCGTGGGCCATTTCGTGTCCCATCACACCTGCAAGTTGGTCTTCGCTTTCAAGGTATTTAATCAAAGCGGTATAAAAATATATATATCCGCCCGGAGCGCAAAAGGCATTAAGGGTTGTATCATCCTTGATTACGCGGATTCTCCAGGCAAACTCCTTTTCATAATTTAGTTCATTGTGCACCAGGATACTGTCGCGCAGGTTATACATGTATTTGTAGATTCCCGGATAGGTAGCCGAATCAAGCACATTTACATTTGGGTCATTCTCCAGTTCCTGTGATACTTGAAAGCCCAGATCAAGGTCATCCTGTACGGTAAAAATATTGATGCTTCCGTCCTTATCCCTGCATGCCTGAAAAACGCCAATGAGGGAAATTGAAAACAGGGTGAATAGGGTTAATTTGATCGTTGTTTTCATGGATGTATATTCCAAACAAAA
>CANHQZ010000020.1 GCA_947463125.1 Flavobacteriales bacterium
ATTTCGTTATGCTTTTTGGCATCCAAAATATGGTCTTTATATGTTGCCAGCCATTTGCCCAGGTGAACGTCGTAGCTGTTGCTACCTAGACAGTGCCTGTCGTAAGGTTCAATCTTGATGGTTTCCTTGTCAATTTCTTCCAGTATGCGCTTGTCGGACAAAATCATGGAGCGAAAATATACATAGATAACCGAAGGTCAATCGGGGTGGGTGTTTTGTGGACAAATACCCAAAAGCGGGCAATACTCCGTAGCTTTGTGGCATGAAAGCCATTCCGGGCAAATACAACCGATTAAAAATAAACCGCCTGGTAGATTTCGGGGCGTTCCTGGATGATGGCGACGGTGGCGAAATTCTGATGCCCGGCAAATACCTGCCACCCGGCGCTGCCGCGGATGACATGGTAGATGCCTTTGTGTACTACGACTCGGATGATCGTATTGTGGCTACAACCGAAAAACCCTATGTACAGCTTGGCGAATTTGCTGCGCTTACCTGCAAATCCACCACCCACTTTGGCGCATTTATGGACTGGGGACTGCTAAAAGACCTGCTGGTGCCGATACGCGAACAAAATGTTCCCATGATGCGCGGCAGAAAATATGTGGTGTATGTATATTTCGATAAAGTGTCGGAAAGACTTGCCGGCACAGCTAAAATCAGTAAATTTCTGAACAATACCCCACTGCCCTATGAGGAAGGAGATGCTGTTGATTTGCTCATCTGGAACAAGACACCCCTGGGATACAACGCCATTATAGGAAAAGAACACAGTGGCATTATTTATTCCAACGAAGTTTTTCAGCCCTTAACAACCGGCGATAAAATCACCGGCTACATCAAGCACATTCGTCCGGACGGCAAAACCGACCTATCTCTGCAAAAAAGCGGCATGGCGCATGTGGACGATATGGCAGAACGCATACTGCAGACGCTGCGCGAAAACGATGGCTACATCGGCCTCACCGACAACAGCAGCCCCGAAGACATTTACGAGCGATTTGGCATGAGCAAAAAAGCCTGGAAAAAGGCAGTGGGAACGCTGTACAAGGCACGTAAAATCGACATCACACCCAACGGAATTCGTTTGGAAATGTGATATTTTTTTCGTACATTTAGTCTTTTATTTCCGTCAAAACAATCCGCCTGTCATCGCCGGCGCTGAGGATTCGGGTTTCATCCAGCCAAATCAGGCTATTCACGGAAGAGGTGTGAAACGGCAATTTGTCATTGTCAATAACCTTCAGCAATTCAAGGCTGTGTGTATCCCATATTTTCATGGTTTTATCCATGCTGCCTGTGGCAAACCATTTCCCTTCGGGATTCAGCACAACGGAATGAATATGCAGCAAATGGGCCGGAATGGTTTGTTGTAATTCGCCGTTTGCTGCCCACGTTTTTAACGTTGCATCGCGTCCGCCGCTCAACATGCGGTTTCCGGGCAAAGCACACATATCGAAAACACTTTGTGTATGCCCGTGAAGGGTTTTCTGCAACTTCGCGTCCGCATCATATACACGAATGGCAAAATCGCTGCTGCCTGCCCACAGATTACCGGTTTCATCCAAACACAGTGCGCGGGTTGCTGCGCCGGAATTGTTTATTTCAGCCGTAATTTCGAATTGATGGTTCCAACGCAGAATACGTCCGTCGCCACCGGCAGTTATCAAGCCTTCGGAAGTTTTTAATATGCGATACAAACCTTTGTCGTGAGCCAGTAACCTGCGCACAAAGGGGTTTGAACCAAACACATCACCAATCACAAACAAATCACCCTGCCCGGAACCTGCCAACAACAGTTTTTCTTCAGCATCATATGACAACGAAAAAATATTGCCCGGAACCTTGGCAACCAGCTGCCCGTCATCCTGTCCTGCAGGCCAGTGCACCAGCATTCCGTCGCCGGAGGCCGAAAAAAAACCTCCTGAACCATCAGCACACATCGCATACACAGCCGATTGGTGTCCGGTGTATGTTTTGAGGTGCTTTGCCTGTAATTTTGCAGCCATGCCGTTGGATCGTCTGATGTTTCCCCAACCAGGTAAAAAAATTGCCTTCTGGCAAATTACCGAGGATGAAGAAACGCTTTTACAAATGTACAACCCAACTGCGGAGGAGATTGTTTTTTTACAAGGTCTTCACGAAAGCAAGCGATTGCATTTTCTGAGCAGCCGTTTGCTGCTGCGCACCCTGGTACCCAATGGAAAACTGGCCAAAGACGATGCCGGAAAACCCCATTTTGAAGACAAAACCCCGCACATCAGCATTAGCCACAGCGGGAATTATGCAGCGGCGATTATTGACGAGAACAATCCCACCGGCATTGACATTGAAACACAGGGCCCCAAAATCCTGCGGATTGAGGATAAATTTTGCAACGCCGATGATAAAACCAACATTCGCAAAAGCCACCACAGTCTATGTTTGCTAATTATGTGGGGCGCCAAGGAAAGTCTGTATAAATGGTATGGCAAAAAGGAAGTGGATTTTAAAAAACATATGACCGTGGGCCCTTTCGAAACAGGGGATTCAGGCCGGTTCTCTGCAACATTTCACAAACCCGGAATACAGCAGGATTTTGTTATGGAATACGCCGTTTTTGAAGGTCACGTGGCCGTTTGGATTCACGAAATGCTATAACCGGGCTGAACGCCTTTTTAACATTCGCACCGCAATTTTCAGGATTAATTTGAACCGAAGCTTCCCCTTCAACCGGGCATTGGGATTCTGGTTTTTGAAAAACACATACACGACTACCAGTGTCAGAATAAAACCGGTATCCGCGGCAACGCAGGCTCCGTAAATTCCCCATTTGGGAATAAGCCAGAAAGCTACAGCTGTCTGCAATAAAAGACCTGCCAAATTGGCTACAAACAATGCCTTAAAGCGGTTTACCGCATGCAGATAATGACTGAACAAACTGGAAGCTGCCACCGCCAGAATAGCCGGAATCAGCAGCAAGGTTGTGTCTTTCAAGGTTTCGAATCCGGCTCCAAAAACCCAAACAAAAACCGATGAGGGCAATACTGCCAGCAGCAGAAAGGCTGCTACCGTTCCGAAAACGGCAAATACCGCATAGCGTAGGGTAATATCAGCCTTGAAATTTTCATTTTTACTGCGCAAAATCCTGACGTGTGCGATGGTACCAAAACTGTTGGCAAAAATCCAGATGGCGTCGGCAATGAGCAGGGCATTGGCATAAATGCCTGCCGCTGCATGATTTCCCAAAAGATAAGTGAGCGAATACAAACTGAGGCGATAGGCCAGAAACTGCGCCAGGTGGCCGTTTTGGCTCCAGAAACCATCCGTGAATAAGACCCCGGGAGGAGACGCTGCATTCTTAAAGGCAAGCAGAATGGGTTTTCTTAGCATCCATGAACTCAGAACCAGCACAATCAAATACGCATAAAAAAGCGAAGCAATGGCTGTTCCTGCGCCCAAATCAATTTTATCCCATGATGACACAAAACCTACTAAAAACAATACTTTTAATAATTCCAACACCAGCTGGAGACGATTGCGCTCCTTTACCATGGACAAACCCTGTTGCACATTATATTGTATATTCAGCAATACCATGGGAAGGGAAACAAACCCAACCATCCAGGCCATTTTAGAGCCGGAACCAAATATCATTAGGAGAACAAAACCGCTTAGCAGCACAAATACTGACCATGCAACACTGAAAGGAAACAATGCGGAAAGCGAAAAACGCTGCATTGCATTGGCAAGGTTGCTGCCGCCCACAAAATCGTTGCCCATCATTAAAAAACCCGCCCAAAACAAAACCAACCCCAGCTCTCCCCTGCCCTCCGGCCCCATCCAGCGCGAGCATAAAATAACAAATACCGCCGCCAGCGCAGTTCTCAACAACTGACTAACAAATGTACTGAGGGCGCTGCTGTTGCTCATGGGTGGGATTGTTGGAGGAAAACCGACAATGCGGCCAAACGAAAATACCATTTCAAGCCATTTTCATCCTCTTCCTTCAGGTTTTTCAGTAAAATTTCTCTTTTCGTCCTTGGTGACCAGGCATCCAGCAAATCCGACATTACATAGCCCGCCCAGGCATTTCGATGCTTCCAGGTGAGTGTGGCATCCGGCACGGTAAATCCTTTCTTGTCCACCCGCCAGCGAACTAATTCGGGCACCACATCTTTCAGCGCATCGCGCAACACACCTTTGGTATAGCCGTTTTTGATTTTATCCTTCAACGGAACATTCAGCCATTTTGCCAGTTGCATATCATCGGCAAAGGGATTGCGGCTTTCCAGTCCGTGGGCCATGCCGTTCAGATCTTCCCAGGTTAGCATTTGACTCAATTTCTGCCCATAAAAATCAGCATTCATTTTATGGTCGGCACTCAGGTGAGAAAGCCGAGGCAGATACAAATCAAATTGCCACAAATCGAGGCTGATAAGTCCGCACGCATGTTTCTTTGCCGCCATGGCTGACAGGAATGGCATAAAGGTTTTGGCCTGTAGTTTCAGGTTTTCTTTTAGGGCAGTTCCGTAGGAAACCGGTAATTGATTTTTGCCCAGAAATGTTCCCTGCAATGCCCAAAAATCGCGGTATAGATAATCGGGATAACCGCCGAAAAGTTCATCGGCGCCTTGTCCGTTGAAAAACACCGTTACGCCTTGCGATTGGGCCAGCCGGCAAAGTTCATAATGCGCAAGGTTGTTCCATGCGATGGGCGGCATATCCGAGGCTCGGGCAACCTCTTCCAGCAAATGCGGACCGGCATCTTCAATGGCCAATGTGTGCCATCCGGCGCGGTTGTACTCTGCCACCTGCTGCTGCCATTGCCGTTCATCTGACTGTGGATCGGAAGAAACCACGGAAAACAGATGCAGCGGCGCATCAGGGCCGAGTGAATGACGGGCAAGGCCAATCACTGCGGCGCTATCGAGTCCGCCACTTACGGCAAATCCCAGCGGCACATCCGACATCAAACGCTTGCCCACACTGCCTTGCAGTTGCGTGCGCAAGTCAGCGCCGGGTTTTTCCTCGTTTTCAGGATAGTAAACAATGGCTGTTTCCAGGGTTTTCAGATTCACATCCACACCCTCCTGCACGATTTCTATTTCGTTATAAAAACCCTGATCCGGCAGTATAATCCCTTCGCACAGATGGTGAAAGACCGCCTGAGGATTGATGCTGACCGCATTCAGAAAATTGCGCAGTGCCTTGGTTTCCGATGAAAACGCAAATGCAGTTTCGGTTTGGGCATACACCAAAGGCTTGACACCGGTGGTATCGCGGCGCAGTTGCAGTGTGCGATTTTCAAGATTTACAAAGCCCAGGGCAAAAAAACCGTCGAGCTGCTGCACGGCTTCCGCAGTGAGGGTTTTTAACAAATTGAAAACCGTTTCTGTGTCCGTCCGGCTTTGGTTTTGAAACCCGTATGCATTATCAAGCTCCTTAAAACTGAAGGTTTCGCCGTTGTAAGACAAAATATGATTTTCGTCATAAAATGGCTGATGTCCCTGTGGTCCGGGCTGTATAATGCTGAGTCTTCGGTGAACAATACCGCCGATGTATTCGCCTTCTGCTGATTGAATGTGTGGCAGCTGCAGTGCAAGTAAACTTCGGTTTCCTGCAAAAGCGTGTGGCTTCCAGTTTGTGTCAATTAACACAAAACCTTCATCATCAGGTCCGCGGTGTGCCAGGTCTTCCGAAAATTGCAGGCATATCCTTGACATATCCGCCGCGGGCATGGGTTTGAGGCTGAATATTCCGGCAATTCCGCACATGGTTAGGGTATCAATTGTTGATATAGTGCCTCGTAGGCATCCAACACGGCCTTTGTATTGAATTGTTGACGGGCTTTGGCGGCAATATAACTTCTGTCTGTCGAAAAACCCTCGGTTCTACGCATAGCTTCCAGCAATGAAGCGTCGTTATCTGCATCGCAGATGATTCCCATTTTTTCATCGATATACAAATCGGCGCCTTTGCAGGGGGTAAAAATAGCGGGTACACCCAGGCACAGTGCCTCCGCAATAACAAGACCGAAAGTTTCAAAACGGCTGTAGCTAAGCAGGAAATCGGCGTTTTGCATGCGCTTCAGCAGAATTGACTTGTCATCATTTGGTACGAGCAGTTCAATTTTATCCCAGCTGTAGTGCGGATTCTCAGATTTGAAGACATTGAACGCATCTTCGGGGACATTTAGCTGCAAACGGGCATGGGGATTTTCCTGCGCATATTGCGAAAACACGCGAATGATCTTGTGGGTCTGCTTTTGCCTGAAATTGAAATTCGAAACATGCAGAAAGACAGGACCACCTGGTTTCGGATCAGCAATTTTAGCGTTGGTAAACTCCTGGGCCACCGGATTCGGGATTACCTGTACGGGTTTGCCGGTAGCAGACGAAATATGGTCTGCCAGATTGGCCGAAACAGCAGAGATGGCGGAAGCCCTGCGCATAGCCCATGCTGTGAGTTGCCGCTTCCAGCCCGGATATTGTCTGTCTTGAGGCAGCCAGTCGGTATTGTGTTCGGTAACTACCATCGGCAGATTTTTTCTTTTCAAAAATAAAACTGCATCCCAGGCGGCTTTCCAGCCCACCTGCACATGTATCAGATTTACATCAGCGCACATTTCCAGACATTGATTCAACAGTTTTTTCACATGGTACTGATGGTAGAAAGGAGCAAAAATTCCACTTTTTCGGGGAATGCTGATTTCAAACTCCTCAAAACCCGGCTGTGTGTGCCTTATAATTACCGGCTTACCACCTTTTGAATGATAACGAACATAGGCAACTGATACCTTACAGCGCGTGGCAAGTAAAGCCGCCAGTTCGCGGCAGAAAATGCCATTCAGTGGGTTTTCCGGGGTGGGATACCAGCTGCAAAAAAGAAGAATATGTAAGGGTCGCTGCGCTTGGATAGGTGCAAAGATGATAAAACGTATTGAATTCCTGTTGAGAAAATGATGAATGTTCCTTAAATTTGCAGCCCTTTACGGCGGATATAGCTCAGTTGGTTAGAGCACCAGTTTGTGGCACTGGGGGTCGCCGGTTCGAACCCGGTTATTCGCCCAAGGTAATTTCAAAGTAAAAAAGCGGCCTCAGTGCCGCTTTTTATTTTCTCATTTGTCATCGATTGGGGGCAATAAGCTTGAACCTTGTATATTTGTCAAAACGTTTATCACATGAAAAAAATTGTTTTTCTGCTGAGTGCCGTGCTTACCGGCTCAACTGCTTTCTCGCAACCCCAAGCGGATATGCAGGTTCCGTCAACCATTTTAAAATTTAGCCCGCAGCACCTGATACGCGGGGGTTTGTGGATGACCGGTGAGTTCGTTGGTAAAGACCAGAAAAAAGCCCATCAGCTGAGTTTGGAGGTAATGTACAGACAACCCACCGACAATTACAACGGTATTACCAAAGGGGTGGGCTTTACTGCAGAATATCAGTATAAATATTACCTAAACCGTTTTCATATTGAAAAATCACTTTCCGGCAGGCAATCTGCCAATGGATATTATGTAGGTATGTTTGGGCAGTTTGGGCAATACGATGAAAAATCAAATTATTCTGAATATATATATAACCCGATAACGCAGCAATCTACATACGTAGAAAAAAACAATGAAGTGAAAACCACTGCTGTGTATCCCGGTTTTGTAATTGGTCTACAAAGATCCATAGGCGAATCCTTTTACATAGATTTTTATGCCGGTGCAGGGATGCGCGTTTCCAACAGTACCGTTAAAAAAGATGACCCTTCCTTCGATTATAAACAAAGTCCAGGTGCATACTTCATTTACCACAACGGCCTGCTTCCCAAAATTGGAATGAGCATTGGGGTTGGGTTTTAAAAATTACCGGTAAAAGGTTTTCATCGAAATCAAATAAATTATTCGGGGAGCATCTACACAATGCGATAGTTGCATCCTAAATACAATGTTGAACAAGTTTAACAAACTGAAATTTTAGACAATACAATATACTATGGCAGTAAGAATTGAGTTTGTAAATCTTATCATACCCATCGAAAAAATCAACAATAGTCAATTAGAGGGCGGATTTAAAAGCGTTATTAATAAATATAAACATGCAATAGGCAGATCCGTTTGGTTTGATGAACATCTATTCAGAATAGGATGGATGGACACCTGGATGATAGACAGTGAAATAGATTTCTGGATCAAGCAAGGTCTTACGCCATTGGAAAACAGAAATGGAACTGAATTTTGGTGTGATATGTTCGCCATATCTTGCGGAATTAATCAATTTAATCCCAACTGCGACTGGATTAAAATAAATTCATCACAAACCAAAGCGTGGTTAAAAGGCACAAACCGATTTAATGTGTATCCAAAAATATTCCGGCTTTCACATGGTTTTACCCATCTTGATTTAAAGGAAAATAATTCAGATACTTAATTTTTTATAATAATTAAGTTTGGTTAAGATAATAATTTCTTAAAAATCAAAGGAAAAAGGCGCCACCGGCGCCTTTTTATACACAAACAACACTATAGAAAAAACAACCCCTATTCAGAGCCGTTCATCTCAATATATTTCAGCAATTCGGCACGCACCTGAGACCCTCTGAGAGTAGCTGACGAGTAAGATGATTTGTTATTAATGCTTCATACAGGAAATTAAGAACTACTGCAAGGTTTGCATCCGCAAAAAAAACGCTTGACCAAAGACATGATGCTAATTATATTTGTGCAATCATAGAAACAAAGTCAGAATTAATATAATTACCCCAGCCAAATGAAAAAGACATTACTGTCACTTACAATCTTATTGTTATTAAATACCACTGCTACCTGCCAAACTAATATTTATGACAGCATTTATTCTGGCGGGCGCTGGAGGACATTTTTAACGCACCTTCCAAAAGGCTATACCTCCTCCACCAAATATCCATTGGTCCTGGCTTTTCATGGTGGAAGCCCTTTGGGGTATCAATCCATCCAATACCAATCTAAACTTTCAGAAAAGGCAGACAGCTCCGGATTTATTGTTGTATACCCTGAAGGCGTAAAAGTGGCGGGCAATAGAACCTGGAATGCAGGCGGTTGCTGCGCTCCTTCAACAACCCTGAAAAT
Source organism: Flavobacteriales bacterium (assembly GCA_947463125.1). Taxonomy (GTDB): domain Bacteria; phylum Bacteroidota; class Bacteroidia; order NS11-12g; family UBA955; genus RGEC01. Next base: position 9,077 of record CANHQZ010000020.1, read on the forward strand.
AGATGATGTGGGGTTTGTAAATTCATTACTGAATAACCTGATTGCCAACCGCCCCATAGATACTACACGCGTATATGCCACCGGATTTTCCAATGGTGCATTGCTTTGCTTTAGACTTGCTAACCAGTTAACGTATAGATTTGCTGCCATTGCTCCCGTAGCAGGCGATTTAATGTTTTATCCATGGAACCCTTCCAGAGCAATACCCATAATCAGCTTTCATTCATACCTAGACCAAAATGTTAAGTATTTTGGGGGTGTGACCATTGGTAGCACCGGAACATATTTCCCGCCGCAGGATAGCATGTTTAAGGTAATCAGCAGCCAATACAAATGCGGCATTTTGAAAGATACATTATATCACAATAGCAGCAAGTATGATCACTTCAAATATGCAAATTGCAGCTGCAATGCCGTGATTGAACAATATGTAAGCTATGATGGTGAGCATTCCTGGCCCGGAGGGCTCTCAACGGGCGGTGTGAACGTCAGTAATCAGTTCAGCGCCACCTATCTGATGTGGCAGTTTTTCAAAAACTACACCACCACCTGTCAAAAAACAGGCACCCAAAATATTATCCGTGCAGTCGGCATTCAGGCTTATCCAAATCCTTTTGAATCCAAAATTCAGCTAATGAATGCTAAGGGCAAAGAAAACTGTCGGCTGTATGATTGCCGTGGCCGTTTGATCTGGGAAGGCAGACACATAGAAAAAACAGATTTCTCTAAATTACAGAGCGGTTTGTATTTCTTGAAGATTGACAGCACTGTAGTTTCGCTGATGAAATCTAACCGATAGTAAAGCAAGGACATATATCCAACAAAAAAGGCGCCCTGGGCGCCTTTTTTTTTTACAAACAACACTATAGAAAAAACAACCCTTATTCAGAGCCGTTCATTTCGATGTATTTCAGCAATTCGGCACGCACCTGCGGGTCGTTGAACTTCCCGTGATAGCTGGAAGTTACCGTTGCACTGGTAATGTCTTTAATACCGCGGCTGGCCACGCACAAATGCCGTGCATCAATGATTACAGCCACATCAGGGGTTTCCAGCACTTCCATCAGTTCGTTGGCAATCTGCACGGTCATGCGCTCCTGCACCTGCGGACGCTTTGCATAATAATCCACGATACGGTTCAGCTTGCTCAAACCAATTACTTTGCCACTGCTCACGTATGCCAGGTGCGCCCTGCCCATGATGGGTACAAAATGGTGTTCGCAGGTACTAAAAAAGTGAATATCCTTTTCCACCAGCATTTCCTTGTATTTGAAACCGTTTTCAAACAAGGTGGGGTGCGGACGGTTTTCGGGATCCAGGCCTTTGAACTGTTCATTCACAAACATCTTGGCCACACGCAGGGGCGTGCCTTTCAGGCTCTCATCGCTGAGATCCAGTCCGAGAATGTGCATGATTTCGGTAAAATGTTTGGCAATGAGCTCTATTTTCAGCTCATTATCCATTTGAAATGCGTCGGGCCTCAAGGGCGTTTCCATGTTGGTTCCAACATGGTCATCACCGAGCATGTCATGATTATGTTTATGATTGTGTTCCATCAAATTCTACAAAGTTACGGGGGGTTTCAAATAATTTTATTTTCAGTTTCATTTCCGGCTGCAGCCGTTTTTTTAATTTTTCCCAAATCACCACTGCCATATTTTCAGCCGTAGGGTTTAGGTTTTTAAATTCAGCGGTATCCAGATTCAGGTTTTTGTGATCAAAGGCATCTTCCACATCCTCCTTGATCCAGTCTTTCAGCGTTTTCATGTCCAGCAGGTATCCTGAAACAGGATCTAGCGGACCGGAAACAGTGACATGCAATTCGTAATTGTGGCCATGGTAATTGGGATTGTTGCACAACCCGAAGAATGCACGGTTTTTCTCCTCACTCCACTCGGGAACGTGCAACCTGTGTGCTGCATTAAACTGTGCTGTGCGCGTTACCGATACCCAATTTGACATATTCTGTTTAATCTTTTACTGCAAAAACCGTACAATAAAAACCAAATCACCCTAAAAAAGTTTTAATTGGCATAAAAATGATTCGAATCACCCTGAAAACTTCTGTGAATTGCCCTTTTGAGATAGTCAGGGATGGCTTTGACCAAAAATTACTTGAAACCCTAAATCCTCCGGGTATTTCACTAAAAATCGAGCAATTTGACGGCATCTACGCCGGAGCAAAGATGAGAATGCGGGTGGAATCATTATTTACCACAACCCTTTGGACCGGAAGCATTCTGCAGGTTTGCAGTAAAAACCGATTTTGGTGTTTTGTGGATGAGGGCGCAATTCTGCCTATGGGATTGAAAAGCTGGAAGCATATTCATGCCGTGGTGAGAAAAAATAACCAAACTTTGATATATGACAGGGTGTATTTCTCGGGAAAAAATTGTTTTTTTACGATGTTTTGGTATCCGGCTATTTTGCTGATGCTGGGTATAAGAAAACCCCGGTACCGTAAATATTTTGAAAAGACATGAAAAAATCTGGGCTGATCATATCCTTGCTGTTAACCTTCCAGGCCAAAGCGCAGATGAATCCCATTCCGGAAAACATCAGCATCGGGGTTTACGGCAGGGCCGAAACCAATTTTTACCGCTACTACGACAATCAGGAACTGGGCAGCTATTTTTCGGACAGAATCAACAATGCCTATTCCGCAGGATTATCCTTGCACAGCTCGCTCACATACTTGTTCAACACCAATATTTCCGTGGGTTTTGGAGAGGTGAACTACCGCCCGGACATACGATCAGGAAACAGCACTCTGTATCAAGCCAGCCTTAGATTATGGACAGTGAATGCCATCGGCGAACTAAAATTCAACGACAAACCGCGGTTCAATCCTGGCATTTGGTTTGGCTTTCAGGGTATTTTCAAAGAAAGCGGAACCGAAGTATTTAGCGGAGCTGTGGTACAGGAAAGACAATGGCCCCAAACCCGCTACATGCCGAAGTTTGGTTTATCCTTTCACTACAAACCGCGTAAAATACCCGTTCACTTCAAACTCGAAGGTGGCATGCGCCTGAACAGTAGCAACCGCACTGGCTATGACTACGGGCTAAGCCAGGTATTTGGCGGACTGCACATGCTATACCGGGTGAAAAGTTGGTGATAAATTCCGGTTGTCCACACATGGCAACCCACGGTGAAGCCGTATTTTTGTGCCAACATGAAATTCTTCATCGACACAGCCAACCTCGATCAGATTCGCGAAGCCAATGAACTCGGCATTCTTGACGGTGTAACCACCAACCCTTCCCTCATGGCCAAAGAGGGTATTACCGGACATGACAACGTGCTCAACCATTACAAAGCCATTTGCAACATTGTGAACGGCGATGTGAGTGCGGAAGTTATTTCAACCGATTTCAAAGGCATGGTGGAAGAAGGTGAAAGACTGGCCGGTCTGCATCCGAATATCGTGGTAAAAGTTCCTATGATTGTGGATGGTGTTAAAGCCATTTCCCACTTCACCCAAAAAGGCATCCGCACCAACTGCACACTGGTATTCAGTTCCGGGCAAGCCATTTTGGCTGCCAAAGCGGGTGCTACCTATCTCTCACCATTTATCGGGAGGCTCGATGACAGCAGCTGGGACGGCATAGAGCTGATTCAGCAAATTGCGGAAATTTATTCCATTCAGGGATATGAAACCCAAATTCTGGCCGCCAGCGTGCGTAATGCGTTGCATATAGTAAAAAGTGCACAAGCCGGTGCCGATGTGGTAACCTGTCCGTTGAGCGCTATCATGGGCTTGTTCAAACACCCGCTCACCGATATCGGGCTGGCACAGTTCCTGGCAGACCACAAAAAGGCCAACGGCTGATTTTAATACTGCTCTTTTTCGTTGGGGAAATCCCGGCTTTTCACATCCGATACATAATGCTGCACCGCTGCAGTAATGATGCCGTGCAAATCTGCATACTTGCGCAGAAATCGCGGTTTAAACTCGGTGTTGATGCCCAGCATATCGTGCAACACCAGTACTTGTCCGTCTACATCAGACCCGGCACCGATACCGATTACCGGAATAGTTAGGTTCTCAGCCACACGTTTGGCCAGCTTGCTGGGAATTTTCTCCAGTACCAGCGCAAAACATCCGGCCTCCTGCAACAGTTTGCTGTCATGAATCAGCTTTTCAGCTTCTTCGTCTTCGGTGGCGCGCACTGTATAGGTGCCGAATTTGTAAATACTTTGCGGAGTAAGCCCCAGGTGCCCCATCACAGGAACCCCCGCGGTAAGAATGCGCTTGATGCTCTCAATAATCTCCTCGCCGCCTTCCATCTTTACGGCATGAGCACCGCTTTCTTTCATAATGCGAATGGTGCTGGCCAAGGCTTCTTTGCTGTTTCCCTGATAACTTCCGAAAGGCAAATCCACCACCACCAAAGCACGGTCAATGCCGCGCACCACCGATGAGGCGTGGTATATCATCTGGTCCAGTGTGATAGGCAATGTGGTTTCATGCCCTGCCATCACGTTGCTGGCACTGTCTCCCACGAGGATGACATCTATGCCTGCCTGATCCACGAGTTTTGCCATGGAAAAATCGTAGGCAGTAAGCATGGATATCTTCTCCCCTTTTTGCTTCATTTCAAGCAGAACATGGGTGGTGATTTTTTTAAATTCTTTTTTTTGAATGCTCATGATTTAGTTCTCATCAAAGAGGGCTTCTTTTTTAATTTCTTTTTCCTGTTTTACCGGATTTGCTGTTTTCTTCTTATCCTTTTCTGCTTCTTTGGCAGCCTTTTCCAGGACCTGTATGCTTTTTTGCTGTTCGCGTATGATGCTGTCTTTTTGAATAATCTGGGAACGCTGATACTGTATGGTGTTTTTAGCATCATCAGCAGTGTTTTCAAGCTGATTGATTTTCATAATCCAGTCTGCAACCTGGCTCTGTTGCTTCAACAAACCGGCTTCCAGTTCCTCAATGGTTTTCTTAGATTTCTGAAGTTCCAGGCGCAACTCTTCATTGATACTGATAAGATTATCCGCCACATTGCCGCCATCTGATCCTGCTGCAGCATTTTTAAACTGTTGCAGTTTCAGCAGTTCTTTTTCCAGGCTGAGTTTATCGGCATTGGCTTTTTCCAGCTCAGCTTCCAGTTCATCCACCCTGGCCACCGCTTCCTGTGACTGTTTCAGTAACACACTGTCGGCTTTGTAATTCAGACCTGTTTGATCTTTCAGCTGGTTCTCCAGCTCCGCAATGCGTAAATCCTTTTTCTGTATCACTTCCTTGAGTCTTGCAATGGCAAGATTTAGGGATCTGCGATCATCAGGGTAGGCCGTGGCAACACCCGGAACAGAAGATGCTTCATCATCGATATTTACACTGATTTTTTTGTAAATCACCCTGGACTCGGGACCTATGTACAGACCAATCCAGCCTTTTGAATATTCAATTTCGGTAAATGAATGCACATAAACACCATTGATGAAGACATCGTATACCTTGTCATTGGTTTTCACCGTCAGTTCTACGGCGTCTCCCTTAATTTTTTTTGCCGGCTTGCGCCAACCTGCTGCAGGATCTGTCTGAGGTAAAATCCTGAATGATGCGGCCCTGCGAATACGGAATTGCTTTTTTCGGTTTACCTCAACAATAACAGCACCCGATCCATCAGGCTGCGCCTGAAGTACCAGACCCGCGGCATTCTCCATGTTTCCCTTACCATCAAAAACAAATTGCAAAGTGGCTTCAAACACCCGGAATTCCTGAACTTTCTTAGGAAAAATGAAAAAGCCGCTGCGCTTGCTTTTGCGCCATACTTCAAAACCCTCAGAGGAACCGATGAAAAAATTGTCGGCTGTGGATTGCTGCGCCCAGCCACTGTCAATTTTTTGAAAATCATCCAACCAAACTCTTTTGATAAATTCTTTGGTGACCTGCTGTGTTTGTGCAGGGTAAAAAAAGCAGAACAGGCACAAAAGGCCGATAATTTTCCTCATCTTTGTGGGAGCAAAGGCAAAGTTAGACCAAAAAGCTGACTTCATCATCGTTGTGAAAAAACTGTCCTCCACATACCGCATACTCGTTTCCGCTTTTTTTGCGGCAATTACCTTTCTTTTTTCCTGCAAAAACGAACTGGACATCAATGCCAACTGGAAAGAAACAATTGTTGTGTATGGCATGCTCAACATCAATGACAGTGTGCAGTATGTTCGGGTTGCCAAGGCTTTTCTGAATGAAAACACCGGCGCACTGCAGGTAGCCAAAATCAGCGATTCGCTCTATCTCGATTCGGCTGTGGTAACGCTTAGATCTTCAGACAATGCCTTTTCGGACAAACTGACACGGGTTTGGAACATATCCAAAGATTCAGGACTTTTTGCCAATGACATTAATCCGCTTTACCGCCTCTCCACTGCGGGTGCCAGAGCGCTAAGCAGCGGGAAACGCTATATTTTAGAAGTTTTTAGCCCTAAATCGGGCAACACGGTACGTGCTGAAACCAACCTGGTGGGATTAGCAAATATTCTGTCACCCTTCCGCGATTCAAACAGCAACTTTGCCATAACCCCGGAATTTCTTACCATCAGCCTTAAAGCGGGACAGAATAGTTTTGCCTACGACATCAAACTGGACATTACCTACGACGAATTTCCGGTAAACGACACTTTCAATAAAACCACCAAAACAGCTACCTGGAATGTGCTAACCAACGCATCTGCACTGGGAAACAGCAACATGCTGTATAAAATCCCCAGGCTGGCATTTCTGCAATTTTTGCGCAACACAATTAAAGCTGACCCGGGTCTTTATCACAGGCTAAAATTTGCGGCCATGCGCGTGTATGGCGGAAACCAGCTATTGTCGGATTACATCTCTGTAAACGAACCTTCCATAGGCATTGTGCAAAAGCAGGCAGAATTCAGCAATATACAGGGCGGTATCGGTTTGTTTGCCAGCCGCTGTATTCAGCGCATTGAGAAAGTGAAATTTGATGGCGGATCCATCCTTTTCATGCGCAACAATACGGAAACCAAGCCGCTGAACATTCTGCCATAAAATCAGCCTTACTGCCATTTCGTCATATTTAAAAGGCCTTTTACGCCTTGGCATTTTTGTTGTTTCATTTTGGCTAAACTGAAATCATGAGTAAAATTATAGGTATTGATTTAGGCACCACTAATAGCTGTGTTGCCGTACTGGAAGGAAACGAGCCCGTTGTAATAGCCAACAGCGAAGGCCGTCGCACCACTCCGTCCATTGTTGCCTTTCTGGATGGCGGCAACGGTGAGAGAAAAGTAGGTGACCCTGCCAAACGTCAGGCCATCACCAATCCCATGCACACCATTTCATCCATCAAGCGTTTCATGGGAGAAAAATTCTCGAATGTGCAAAACGAAACAGGCCGTGTAAGCTACGAGGTTATCAAAGGCGACAATGATACACCCCGTGTAAAAATTGGCGATCGCAACTACACCCCGCAGGAAATAAGCGCCATGGTTCTTCAGAAGATGAAGAAAACCGCAGAAGACTTTCTGGGTCAGGAAGTAACCCGCGCCGTAATCACAGTTCCCGCTTATTTTGACGACGCACAAAGACAAGCCACCAAAGAAGCCGGTGAAATTGCAGGCCTTAAAGTGGAACGTATCATCAACGAACCTACCGCAGCGGCCTTGGCCTACGGTATGGATAAAAAAGGTCAGGATATGAAAATTGCCGTGTATGACCTGGGTGGCGGCACATTCGACATCAGCGTGCTGGAACTGGGCGATGGCGTTTTTGAAGTAAAAAGCACAAACGGTGATACGCACCTTGGCGGTGATGACTTTGATCAAGTGGTTATCGACTGGCTGGCAGATGAATTCAAGTCGGAACAAAACATGGATCTTCGCAAGGATCCCATGGCACTGCAGCGTCTGAAAGAGGCGGCTGAAAAAGCCAAAATTGAGCTTTCAAGCAGCACCGAAACCGATATCAACCTGCCGTACATTACAGCCATTGATGGTGTGCCCGCTCACCTGGTTCGCAAACTTACCCGCAGCAAATTTGAGCAACTGGCTGCAACCCTGATTCAGCGCACCCTTGAGCCTTGCAAAAAAGCCCTTTCCGACGCCGGCATGAAGCCGTCTGATATAGATGAGGTAATTCTGGTAGGTGGATCTACCCGTATTCCCGCTATCCAGAAACTGGTGGAAGATTTCTTCGGAAAATCACCCAGCAAAGGCGTAAATCCGGATGAAGTAGTTGCCATTGGCGCTGCTTTGCAGGGCGGTGTACTCACCGGAGAAGTGAAAGACATCCTCTTGCTTGATGTAACCCCGCTGAGCCTCGGTATCGAAACCATGGGAAGTGTGTTTACCAAAATGATTGAGTCAAACACCACCATTCCTACCAAGAAAACTGAAGTTTTCAGCACCGCTGCCGACAACCAGCCCCAGGTTGAAATTCACGTACTGCAAGGCGAAAGACCAATGGCGCGCGACAACAAAACCATAGGCAAATTCATCCTGGACGGAATTCCACCTTCACCCCGCGGCGTTCCCCAGATTGAGGTAACTTTTGACATTGATGCCAACGGTATACTGAGCGTAAGTGCCAAGGACAAAGCCACCGGCAAGGAGCAAAAGATTCGCATTGAAGCCAGCAGCGGCCTCAGCAAGGAAGACATCGAAAAAATGAAGCAGGAAGCACAGGAAAATGCCGAGGCGGATAACAAGCGTCGCGAAGAGGTAGATAAACTAAATGCTGCAGACTCACTCATTTTCAGCACTGAAAAACAGCTGAAAGAATACGGAGATAAAATTCCTGCGGAAAAGAAAACCGCCATCGAAACCGCACTCGAATCGCTGAAAAAAGCACATGAGGCCAAGGATTTCGCTGCCATTGAAACTGCCACTGCCGAGCTCAGCAAAGCATGGGAGGCAGCCAGCCAGGATATGTACAATGCCGCCAACCAGGCCGGTGAAACCACCGGAACCGAGGGCACAGGCAAAAGCGACAACGACGGCAAGGTAGAAGATGTGGATTTCGAAGAGGTCAAATAAGTTTTTCCATATTGTTTGTGTTAGGAAGGTTGGCCACTGCGCCGGCCTTTCTTCTTTATATTCGCAAGAAAATGAAATTACGCAGCGTTATAATACCCATGGCAAACATGAAACAGATATTCATGGCAACCCTTTGTGTTGCTGCGGCAGTAGCATGCCAGTCGGGTAAAAAAGACAGTGAAACAGGTAAGACAGATGATGTAGCAACCAAAACTGAAGCCGAGGCACTTGTACTCCCTGAGATACAAAACAACCCCATTGCACTGAAAAAACTGGATTCTATTCCCTTGCCTTTGCTAAAGGATACGGCCAACATAGATGAAACCGGCAAAGACAGCCTGAAATTCACACGTCTGTTTCAGCTGGCTGCCAACCGTCTTTGCCGGGCCGAAAAAGATAAAGATTATGAGGAGCTTGCCTCATTTACCCCCGCCTCCATTATAAAGTTCTATAAAAGCAGGACCGCCTACATCGAGCGCATGAAAATCAATGATGAAGGAAGACCTGTTTACGAGAAAATACTGGCTGGACCCATACAAAAGATTGCTCCGGCAACGGATGATAAAGGCTTTGCCGCTGCGTGGTACTGCCTGATTCCGGTTCGCAGTTACCGCAAAGACGGACAAGGCAACGAAGTTGTGGACATGTCATGGCTGGGCGGACAATGTGACATTAAAAATAAAACCGTGTATTTCCTGAATGTAACCGGATTGAGCCGTGAACAGATTGTGCAGGTAATGCCTGATTTAACCTTTGTGCTGGACAAAAAATAAAGCCAACCTTTTCAGGTCGGCTTTTATTGTTGGTTTCTGATAATTTTATTCTTCTTATTCTGCCTTGGCAGTAAGACGAATCTTGCGGCGTGTGGCTTTTTCTTCCTTAACCTCAGCTACAGATTCAAGTCCTGTAATGCTCTGGTCTACCAGCAGACGGCCACAATGTTCGCAATCAATGATTCGAATATGTGCACGGATATCGCTGTGACGCTGGGGCGGGATTTTAGAGAAACAACCACCGCAGCTTCCGCGGAGAATAGGAGCCACAGCAATGCCGTTGCGCATGTTTTCACGTATGCGGTTATAGGCTCTTTTGTAGCGTTCATCCAAAGACGCTTCAGCCTTCTCACGGTCAGCGTAGTGCTTCTTGATTTCCTCTTCGTTTTCTTTTTCGATTTCAGCCAGTTCGCTCTGCTTAAACTCGAGGTCCTTGCGGCGGTTATCCAAATCTTCTGTTGTTTTATCCAGAAGCTCTTTCTTTATATCGAGCAGCTTACCCAGTTCACGTATTTTTTTCTCTGCCTGAAGAATTTCAAGACCCGCAATTTCTTTTTCTTTTTCGATGGCTTCAAACTCGCGGCTGTTCTTGATGTTGTTCAGCTGCTCGTCGTATTTTTCGATGTTGCGGTTAAAATCCTTGATGCTGTTTCTTTTGTCAGAGATTTCGCCTTCTACACCGGCTATTTCCTCTTCAATGTGTTTTACACGGGTTTCCAGACCAACGATACTGTCCTCCAGGTCGGCAACTTCCATGGGCAGTTCACCAAGCAATGCACGAAGGCCGTTGAGGCGAGAGTCAATCTTCTGCAGGTTCCAGAGATCGGTGAGTTTCTTTTGAATGCTGATATCCATCGTTTAATAGTGGTATTGTATGGGATTGGTATAAGTATGCGAAAAACGGGTTGCAAAATTAGGGAATTTTTCTGATAAAATATCAGCGAAAAGTTCGATAGTAAATTGTTCGGTTTCATAATGCCCCGGATCGCAAATCATCATGCGGTTTTCAGCATCAAAAAATTCATGGTATTTCACATCACCTGTTATGTAAGCATCGGCACCGGATTGCAAAGCATTTTTAATCAAAAAAGCACCGCTGCCGCCGCAAATAGCCACCTTTTTCACCCATGCCACCGGCTGCGTAAATCTAACTACCTCGGCCTGCAGACATTCCTTAACAAACGCAGGAAAATGCTCTCCCTGAACAGGCTTTTCAAGCATGCCCAGCATGCCGCTGCCTGCATCCTGCCATGCATTCTCCAGTGGAGAAGCATAGTAGGCAATTTCCTCGTACGGATGCGCTTTTCTCAAGGAATCCATCACCTGTTTAAACCTGCTTTTGGGCAGCAATACCTCAATTCGCTGCTCATCAAGTGTGGTTCGTTCTCCCCTGGTCCCTATCACCGGATTCGTATTTTCACCTCCCCGGAAAGTGCCTTGTCCTTGAATATTAAAGCTGCATTCATCGTAATTGCCCACATTGCCTGCCCCGCCGGTAAAAAGCGATTCACGCACGGCATCCGCATGGGAATGCGGCGTAAAAACCGTCATTTTTATCAGTTCATTTTGCATGGGCTTCAGAATCTGAACGTCCTTCAGACCCAGTTTTGCAGCAATTCTGCTATTCACCCCCTGCTTCAGCACATTGTCCAGATTGGTATGACACGCGTATATAGCTATGTTGTTTTTGATGGCCGCCATCACAACCCGTTCCACATAGTTAGAACCGTTTAACCGCTTCAATCCTTTAAAAACAATAGGATGATGTGAAATAATCAAATCACATCCTTCGGCTATGGCTTCCTCTACCACTGCTTCGGTTGTATCCAGCGTCAGCAAAGCCTTTCGCACGTCTGCCTGCGGCGAACCCACCAGCAAACCGCTGTTGTCATAATCTTCCTGCAAGGAAGGAGGCGCTACCTTTTCAATCGCCTCAATAATTTCAAACAATTTCATGGATGGTTCAAAGTTCTGTGAATTCCCTGAACTTTGCAGCACTGAAAACAAAAAAGGTCATATTAAAACGGGGTAAAGAAACATCCGTATTGCGCGGACACCCGTGGATTTTTAGCGGCGCTGTGCAACAGGCTGATGACATCAAACCCGGAGATTGGGCTGAAGTGCTCGATTTCAGTGGACAATACCTGGCATCCGGCCATGTGGGCAATGGCTCCATTCTGTTGAGGGTACTCAGCAGAACGCAGGAAACACCCAACCACGATTTCTGGAAAAACAGACTACAATCATGTTTTGATATCCGCAAAAAACTGTTCGGGGATTTCTCCCGAACCAATGCCTATCGGCTGGTTCACGGTGAAGGAGACGGCCTGCCCGGCCTGATCATCGATATCTATGCGGATTGCGCCGTGATACAGTCGCACAGCCACGGGATGTATTATTCCCAGAAAGAGATCGCATCGGCTTTGGATGAAGTTTATCAGGGTGCGCTGAAAACCATCTTCGCCAAAAGCCGCGCCTCCATGCACGATCCCAATGCCGATGATTGTTTTATGAAAGGTGAAACCCCGGAAACGGTGGCCCGGGAAAATGGCATTTCATTTAAAGTGAACTGGGTTGCCGGACAAAAAACCGGGTTTTTCCTGGATCAGCGGGAAAACCGAAACCTGCTGGCACATTACAGCCAGGGCAAAACAGTGCTGAATACGTTTTGCTATACCGGCGGATTTTCGGTTTACGCCCTTAAAGCAGGAGCCACAGAGGTTTGCAGTGTGGATATTTCTGAAAAAGCGGTTGCGCTGGCCGCTGAAAATGCCCTTCTGAATGGTATTGAGCAACACCACACAACGGTGGCTGCCGATGTACCCCAATACCTGAAAGACAACAAGGAAGCCTACGATATTGTGATACTGGATCCTCCGGCATTTGCCAAAAACCTTTCAAAAAAACATCAGGCTGTGATGGGCTATAAACGCCTGAACCACCTTGGGATTCAAACTGTAAAGCCAGGAGGACTGCTGTTTACTTTCTCCTGTAGTCAGGTAATTGACGATACATTGTTTGCCAATACCGTTACCGCCGCAGGCATTGAGGCAGGCCGCAACGCAAGGATTATACACCGCCTTGGCCAGGGCCCTGACCATCCGGTGAATTTATTTCACCCCGAAGGCCATTACCTGAAAGGCTTAGTTTTGCTAATTGATTAATTTTTTACGGCGCAAACACCTCAGCCCCTTTTTTCAGGGTTTTGGCGCGCAGATAAAAAGGCTCTTTTTTGCCTTTTCTTTCTATGTAATACCGGATTACACAAACCCCTTCGGTTGTCAGTGATGACTTGGGTGAATAGTAAACAATATTCTCCGCATTTTCTGCGGTATTTATAGTTATGTTGGCTGTGTAAGTCAGCTTGCTGCCCTTTTTGAACAAAACACCTTCGCCGGCATTGCCCTGCAATATCAGCTTTTCGGAGAAGCCATCTACGAAAATAGAATCAGGCAAAGATTTCATTTCCTTTTTCAAAACCACAATTACCGTGTAATTCCTCATAATTGGCGCTCCCTGTATACCCGGATAATGCACCGAAACTTCCGCACTTTCAATGCGCATGTGGCGCGATTTGGAAACAATGTGCTGAGCCATCAGTGTCAGTGGCAGCAGCATGCATATCAGCGCTATTCTTTTTACTTTTTTCATGGTTTTTGATAATAAAAACTCTCCTTAAATACCATTTTTCCGTCGGTTACCTCCAGAAAGTGCAGTCCTGTTGCTACCGGTGCAATGATTGTGCCATACCAATTGGCCGCAACACGATCCAGCGGAGCTTGCTGCCAGACCTTACCGCAATCGCAGCTGAGTTTGTAGGTCCATTGTTTTTCCGGTGAAAATACTGTTCCAATTACAAAGGGGAAGTTCAATGTATCGGCAGGTACCCAGTGTATAAAGCGCGGATCGGCTGATTCGTGGCTTTTAGGAGCGGGAATAACAGGTTTCCATTTGGGCTCGGTAAAATCCGGTAATCCATACCCAACAAGTGTGTCCGGTTTGTTTCCCGACAACAGCGTATTTCTCAATTGAGAGGCTGTCATTCCCGTATATTCCAGTGCCGATGCAAGGGCTCCTGCCAGCAGCGGTGCACTGTAGCTTGTTCCGTTTGATTTTACAATATACCCGCTGGCCGAAGCCACGGCAGTGCGTTTCCCCATGGCGGCAATATCCGGCTTGATTCGCCCGTCGGCAGTGGGCCCGCGGCTGCTAAAGCCCGCGATTTCGCCATCCTTGTCCACGGCGGCTACAGCAATCACATGCGCAGCATCGGAAGGTGCAGCCAGCTTGCCCCAGGTAACATCGCCCTCATTGCCGGCGCTGCTTACCACGAGCATGCCTTTGGACGCGGCTATTTCTGCTGCCCTGCTTATCAGGGTTGTCTTCCCGTCAAGATCCAACAGTTTATGGTTGAATCTGTCATCATCAAACGTAGTATATCCCAGTGAAGATGTAATGATATCCGCACCCAGCTTATCGGCCTGCTCGGCTGCCTGAACCCAAAGTGCCTCTTCAAAAGGCATTTCCACGGAGGCATCTTCCGTGCGGAAAAGCAGAAATTCCGCACCGGGCGCTGAACCCAACATCACACCCGGCTTATTTGCCGCAATACAGCTCAGCACCTGCATGCCGTGGTCATCGTCATCAAAAACATCGTCTTCATTTTCCACATAATCAAAGGTTTTCAATATTCTGCCCTGCAAAAACAGGCTGTCAAAAAGCTGCATGCGGTTGGCCATGTAAAAACCCGCATCGAGAATAGCTATTTGAATGCCTTTACCCGTGAATCCTTTACGGTGCAATTCATCGGCTTTAATCTGCATGATCTGGTCTTGGGCAGCGCCATAGGGACTAACTGACGATGGCTCGGTTTTCACCGGAATGGATTTTTCTTCCATTAAACCTGAGATTACTGGTTCATAACGGCTCATATCCTCACGGACACGGAATCCGAGCGAAATTGCCGATGCCACAAAGTTGAGTTTTTTTATTCCGGCCATTGCGCCGGTATCGTGTGTGACCACACAAGCCGCATTCAACCAACGACTGGCAAACTGAACCGATAATCCCTTCTGACGCAGCCGGCTCAGATAATGCTCCGAAACCGGCAAATCTTCCGTGGTGATTGCAATTCCGGCAGCATACTTTTTCAAAATGGAGCGATTGCTCAAAAACTGATCTGGGTGCCTGAGATAAACCTCGCTGCCTGCCTTGTCCTTGAATGTTACCCAATAAAAATAATCTGTGGTATCTGCTGCTGAAAGTAGCGGCATTAACAAAGTAAATATACCGATTTTAATCCGCATAAACAAGTTTTTGTATGCGTTTATAACCATCCCAGTTGCCACCCTGGTTGAGCATTTCGGTATTTTCCCGATACATCAACCCGATTCCTTTCCCATAAACTTCCAGGTATTTGTATTTCTCCAGGGCATTGCTGATTTCCTTGCCCACTACCGAAAGTGTAGTATCTGATTTTATATAGGTTCCGTGATAGGGTTCGAACAGATTGCTGTAGGAAAGCATGGCGGGTGGCAGGTTATTGCGGCTGTTCAAATTCCACAAAAAATCCTCTGCCGGCGGAAAACTGATTTTCAGGTACCGAAGATTTTCTTCCACGCGTTCATAATAATCGTGGGTGGTTTTTGCGTAATACATTTTCCTGAAATGCCAGAAATCAAGGCTGTCTTTGCGGGTAACAATCTTAATGCGGGCAACCTGTTCATCGATATTATCGGCATAAACCGTATCTACCATTTCCAGAAGTTCAAATGAAAAGGTATCCGGGATGGATGTATTCCGGTTGTAGGCGATGGAATCTACTTTATATAACCAACGATTGCCCTCCTGCATGGGAATCCAGCCGGAAAGCTCCTCCGACCTGTCATTGTTTAGGCTGTCTTTCTTACAGGCGAAAGCAATTACCAGCAAAAAGGCAATCAGCAGGGTTCTCATGGAAAATACTGTATTAATTGCCAGGTAAGATCATACCCATCGGGTTTCTGTAAGTCCTGCAGATCGATGTCTCGTTTTTTGCGATACAGCAGGCCCTGGGCTTTGCCATAGACCTCGCGGGCTTCTCTCACAAAAATAAACGTACTGTCATACTGTTGTTTTACATAAACAGCCTCAGCATTACTGATATAGCCGTTGTCAAAAGGTTTGTCGACAGCAGAATACTGGTATTTGATGAACGTATTGAAACTGTCATTCCAGTAGCTGAAAGGATACCAGACCTTAAGGTTGCGGATGGGAAAACTGAGCACCATATTGCGGCGGTTATCCTCTATCCGCTGCACACCAAATGCATTCACATTAACCGCTATCAGATCGTAAAACTGATAAGAACGACCGGTGTCTTTGCTCACGAATTGTTCCAGCCGATAGGCAAGATTTCCTGACTGATCCGTAAATGTATCCTTTACAAATTCTTTAATCAGATAGCGATAAACTCTTGTATTGTTCAACAATCTGGAGTAATGCACAGAATCGTATTGGTAAAGGCGCTCTGCACCGATTCTCAGCGGAAAATATTCTGCCCCTTTGGATTTGTAGTTTTCTGTTTCCTTTTTGCAAGACATGAGCAAACTCATACCCAGCCAGAGCGATATGAGCAGCAACCGCATCATTTTTGTGCAAACCGGTAAAACAGCCAGGCCACGGGTATAAATAAAATATTCAGGGCCCAGACCGATACCCAGGAAGGCAAAACGCCGGTTTGCCCCATGCTGATAAAATACTTACTGAAAAACAAAAAGAATATTATAACGAATATACCGATTGCGAGCGAATATCCCAAACCGCCGCGGGTTTTACGGCCTGCCACAAAGACTCCTATGGCCACCAGAATAAAGGTGCTGAATGGCGATGCATAGCGGCGGTGCAGCTCTGTTTCCAGCAACTTTATATTTTCTGAACCTCTGACCGTTTCCTTGGCAATAAATGACCTGAGTTCATTCTGATTCAGGCTTTGCACATCATCAATCCGAAAAAAGAAATCCCTTGCGTCAAATTGCAGGGTTGTATCCAGAAAAGGCTTGTAGGCAATTTTCTGATTGCCGTTTGGCAGAAATTCACGCTGCCATACCATTTCCATACGCCACTTGCCTGATTTGCGGTTCCAGCGCATAAACCGCGCAAATAAATTACTCTTTAGTTCTTTTCCCTGGTAGGTTTCAATATTTACCCCCACAGCAGTACTGTCGTTGTTGTTGAAGTACTCCATGTACAGTATCTCACCGGGTCTGATTTGCCTGTAAATGGTAGCTTTTGCCTGACTCCAGTAATCGCGGAGATACATATTTTCAAAGCGTACCCGCGCCTTGTCGGTGATAGGAATAACCCAGGCATTCAACAGATAACTGCCAAAAGTCAGCAAAGCGGCCACTCCCATATAGGGAAGTAAAATTCTTTTCAAAGACATACCACCTGCCAGCATGCTGATAAATTCAGAACGTGAAGCCAGCCGGCTGGTGAAATACAATACAGAAATGAAGATAAAAATAGGACTGAATGTATTGATCAGGTGGGGAATAAATGCCACATAATAGGTAAAGATGATGCTGTGTATGGGCGCTTTATGTTCCAGAAAATCATCCAGCTTCTCAGCAATATCAAACACAATGATGATGATGGTAAAAAGCAGTATGGTCACCACGAACGTGGTGATAAACTTTTTAGCGATATACTTATCAAGCTCCTTCAGCATTATTACCTTTTTTGGGCAATTATTGGCAATATTGCCGTTTTCCAATCAATAAAATCTCCATCAAGGATGTGTTTTCGTGCATTTCGCACCAACCACAGATAAAAGCGCAGGTTTTGCAGGCTGGCCACCACGGATCCTAGCATTTCATCGGCCACAAACAGATGGCGAATGTATGCCTTGGAATACTCCGGTGTCAGGCTGTCAAGCGGTTCAAAATCCTGAGACCATCTTTTGTTGCGGATATTGATGATTCCGTTTGTGGTGAAAATGGTACCGTTTCTGCCGTTTCGTGTTGGCATTACACAATCAAACATATCGATACCGCGCTCAATGCATTCCAATAGATTTTCAGGCGTGCCCACACCCATAAGATAACGCGCCTTATTGGCGGGCAGAATATCGGTTACCAGGTTGGTAATCCGGTACATGTCCTCGTGGGGTTCTCCCACGCTCAGTCCGCCGATGGCGTATCCGGGCGCTTCGTGATTCAAAACGTACTCGGCACTTTGCCTGCGCAAATCATCATAGACACTTCCCTGCACAATGGGCAACAGCGATTGCTCATATCCATATAGCGGGAGGGTCCCGTTAAACTGTGCCATGCAGCGATCCAGCCAGCGGTGGGTCATGTGCATGCTTTTTTTCGCGTACTCGTAATCACAGGGATAAGGTGTGCATTCATCAAACGCCATGATGATATCGGCGCCAATGCTGCGCTGAATATCCATAACGTTTTCCGGTGTGAACAAATGTCTGCTGCCATCAATGTGGCTTTGGAAGGTAACCCCCTCCTCTTTCATTTTTCGTGTACCACTGAGGCTGTAAACCTGATATCCGCCGGAATCTGTCAGTATGGCGCGGGGCCAGTTGCTGAAAGCATGCAAACCGCCTGCCTGCTGCAAAACATCCGTTCCCGGACGCAGGTAAAGGTGATAGGTATTTCCGAGTATGATATGGGCATTGATATCATCAAGTAAAAAATCCCGGTGCAGAGACTTCACCGTACCGGCGGTTCCCACCGGCATAAACACCGGTGTCTCAAAACTGCCGTGATCGGTTTCTACCAGACCTGCTCTGGCCTTACTGGCTGAATCGGTATGTTGCAGTGTGAATTTCAAACTCAGTTTTGCGCCATCAATGACAGGCTGAAAAGCCTGGGGAATATACTTTGGATGGATCCGCTGTAATAGCTGTTGGGAACGCGGTTTGCCAGACCATTGTTCAGGCCGTTGCTCATTTTCAGCTCAATGCTTAGGTCAACAAAATCGAGCTGAAACTCCCATCCTGCTCCGTATTCATAGTAAAATGTGTTTTTCTTCAATGCTACCAGCGGCTTATTTACCCCGATAACAACATCTTCATTGCTTTGAAAATCGTGGCTCCAGCGCATCCCGCCCAGCACATAGAAACGCTTGTTGCCGTGCATTTTACTTCTGTATTTGAGTGTTAGCGGCAAATCGAATGAAATGGTTTCCATTTTGATATCCGGGCCCGGTGTATTTCTCCAGCGGTACTGCAAATCTCTTTGATGCAGCTGCAGCATGGTAAGCCCCTTCAGCTCCCAGTGTTTCCCGAAACGATATGCTATAGTGCCACCAAAGCCACCACCGGCTTGACCTCCCGGAAAAATCCCGGCTATGGAATCCTGGCGCTGCCAGAAAACCGGGTCCAGATTCACTTTCATTTTAGCGTAGGTACCTGTGAAGGCGATACCCCAGAAAAAATGTTTCCTGTAAATGCGGTTGGGATCTGTTTGCGCCTGTGCCTGAAGGCTGATCCAGAAAAGCGCTATGACAATTACTTTTCGCATATATACAGCGAACTCACACCAAAGGTAAGGGGTTTTATTAAAACGGATTTAGCGCCGCAATCTTTCACTATACCGGCAAATTCTTGGCCTTCCGGAAATGCTTCCACGCTGCGGGGCAGGTAACTGTAGGCATTCACACTCGAGCTAACAAGTTTACCCACACCCGGCAATACTTTCTTAAAATAGAACCAGTATAACCCGCTAAACAGCCTGTTTTTGGGCTTGCTAAATTCCAGAATATAGAGATGCCCGCCGGGCTTTATCACACGCAGCATTTCTTTAATTCCGGCCTGTAAATTCTCGAAATTACGCACCCCGAAGGCCACGGTAACCGCATCAAATTCAGCATCACCGAAAGGCAGATTTTCCGAATCAGCCAGCTGCAGCCGAATTTGGCCGTTCAGGCCAGCCCTGAGAATTTTCTCATCTCCCTTTTTCAACATTCCGGCACTGATATCAATCCCGGTGATATTGGAACCTTTGATTTTTGCGATTTCAATAGCCAAATCTGCGGTACCCGTTGCAACATCAAGAATACGGCTGTGATGATTGGCAGACAGTGCTTTGCGCACCTTTTTGCGCCAGCCGCGGTCAATGCCCAGAGACAACAATCTGTTTAAAAAATCGTATTTACCCGAAATGTCGTCGAACATTTGGGCAACTTGTTGTTTTTTTGAAAGCGCGGATTCCTGATTGGGTTTAACTTGCACAAGTGTTAAAATGAAGGTGCAAATATAAGCATTCCCCCTCGGGCCTTCGCGGATGAATCGATATGACAGAAATTAAACAAGCCGATTTTCTCGGCAGCTGGGAAAGACAGGACGGAATGCCACACTTGGGACTTCCCGAATTTGCATTTATTGGCCGAAGCAATGTAGGAAAAAGCAGCCTCATCAACATGCTTTGCAACCGCAAAAACATGGCCCGGATTTCTTCTAATCCCGGAAAAACCCAAACCCTGAATCTGTTTCTCATTGATAAAAAACTGCAGCTGTGCGACCTGCCGGGTTACGGCTACGCCAAAGTAAGTAAAACCCACCGCGAAAAATTTGCCCGGATGATCAGGCATTACCTGCTGAAAAGGCCTAACCTGATGTGCCTTTTTGTTTTGCTCGATTTGCGCATTCCACCCCAGGCTATTGACATGGATTTCATCAACGACATCGGCGAACAGGGTATACCCTTGGCAATTATCGGCACCAAAGCCGACAAGCTTGGCAAAGAGGCTCTGAATCAAAGTGTTCATGCCATACAGGAAGAAATGCTGAAAAGCTGGGAAAACCTGCCGCCTTTCATGATAAGCAGCAGTGAAGACAAGACAGGCAAAGACGACATCTGGAACTTTATTTTCGAAGCCTGCAAGGCGTTTAAACCGCTTCCCTGAACTATCTTCGCCGTATGGACTGGAAGTTGTTATCCCAAAGGGTTAAATCGGGCGAAACAGCCGCTATTGCGCGCGCCATCAGCCTGGTGGAAAACAACCTTCCCGGCTGCCAAGCTCTGCTTGAAAGCCTTGAAACACATCCGATTCCGGTGGTTGGCATTACCGGCCCTCCCGGTGCGGGAAAAAGCAGCATTGTCAATGAACTTGCTGCCTACTGGCTCAATCAAAACCTGAAAGTGGCCGTCATTGCCGTGGATCCTTCTTCTCCATTCAATTTTGGAGCACTGTTGGGCGACAGACTCCGTATGGCAGGGTTATTTACCCATCCCAACCTATTTATCCGAAGCCTGAGCAGCCGGGGAAGCCTGGGCGGTTTATCCTCGGGCATTTTAGAAACGATTGATATTTTTAAGCATGCCGGCTTCGACAGAATCATTGTGGAAACCGTGGGTGTGGGACAGAGTGAAGTTGAAATTGCCGGGGTGGCCGACACCACCGTCGTTGTAACCGTTCCGGAAAGCGGCGACGAAGTACAAACCCTGAAGAGCGGCGTGATGGAAATTGCCGATGTCTTTGTGGTGAATAAGGCCGACCGTGAAGGGGCAAGCCGCTTTGCGAGCCATTTAAAAGAAAGAGCCAGGGAAAATGAAGCACATGAAACTAAGGTTATTGAGACCATTGCCATCAAAGGCAAGGGAATAGACCTGCTCAGCCAGGCCATATCCGATCATCACCAACAGCTGGAAAACAACCCCAGACGCTACATATTGCTGGCGGAGAAGCTTGGCAGAATCATTGCCAAGCGCCGTATGGCTGATTTCCATGCTGAAAAACAAGCGGAGATTCTGCGTCAAATTGCAAACAAACCCGGTTTCAATTTGTATGTATATGCGAATCAATTCAGCTGATTAAACATGATAGGAATTCTTTGTGGCTCATCCAGAGCCAACAGCAATACAGCAAGGGTAGGCAAAGCCATCAGGCGTATCCTTGTATCCAAAGGCATAGATGCCACCCTGATAGCCATACCCGATTTTGAAAACTACGACATTCCGTTCAGCAACGGCGGATCCCTGAAGCCGGGCGCATTGAGTACTTTCAGCCAGGCTGTGTATGAAAGCATGGCCGGAAGTAAGCTCATTTTTATATTGTCTCCGGAATACAACTGGTTTCCTACACCGGAAATCATCAACCTGATTAATCAGTTCGGCAAAAAGGACTTTTCAGACTGCTGGGAGGGAAAAATCTTTGCCACCTGCGGCATCAGCAGTGGCAGAGGAGGAAGGATTCCCGCCATTCAAATGGGATATATGCTGAACAAGCTCATCAATTTCATGAATTGTAACAGTATTGTTTCTGCCAAAAGCTTTGAAAGTCAGTTTACACCCAAGGCACTGGATAATGAAGGGTACAGTCTTGGAAATGCAGAATACGACGCCGGTCTGGAGGATTTTGTTCAATACAATCTCAACCTGATGCGGAAAGCGGATATTTTACTCAGCGAACCACTTGAAATCCGCTGATACCGGAAGCGGTTTTCAAAAAATACATTCCTGGTTTCAGGACGGATACATCCCACTGCATTTGAGAATCCGTAATGGTTTTGCACAGCAGCGTTTTTCCGGCATTATCCGTTATTTCGGCTTTGCCTTTAGTACCTGCCGGGAACCTCAGGCTCAACTGATCTGAAACCGGATTAGGCCACAGTTTTACTGTATTGGCATGTAGATTTCTGATACCTGCAGACGGGTTTTTGGCAAGGACCATTACCATATTGCTGCTGGCTTTCCAGCGGCTGTCAAAATCACCATTGGCCCTGTTATAGAAATACTGACCTATTTTGAGGTCTGAGGTCAGTTCAATTTTATAGGAAATAAATCCGCTGGCCAGTGCAGGATTGGATTCCAGGGCAGCCAGGTTGGCATTGGGAAATTCCACCACCAGAATATTCCCTTTCTCTGTTCTTACAAGGGCATCCGTCGGATACAGATTGGTAATAACCACACGGCTCATGGGCAAATTTGCATCCACTGTATCCAGCATCACCAAGCGTTTTACAAAGCTTTTGCTGGTGTTGGTGAATTTTACATGATACGAGAGTTCTCTTACCCTGAAATCCACATCATCACCCTTCAAACTGCTTTTTGTTACGGCTCCGGTGCCATTTTCCATCAGTTTCAGCTGTAGGGTATCGGTATTATCTTCCTTGAAAGCATCCGCCGAAGTGAATGCCGAACCGGTTTTAATACTCACGGAATAGCGATCTGCCGGTTGCGCGTCAGCAGGTACTTTAAACCAGAATGGAATGCTCCGAATCTCTCCGGGTTCAAGGCGGGAAATACTCCATACAGCTTCGTTTCCTGCATAATTATCTGGAATACTGTCGGATGAAAAATCCGCTAAACGGACATCATGAATCAAGTGTAGGGTAGAACCGTCTATCACTGTATTCCCAATGTTTCTGAGAGTTATTGCGGATTTAACCCGATCTCCGGGCTTGACTGAGCCGGCCGTGACAATACCCGTTTTAATTTCAATATCACGCACATTGGGTGCCATGAACTGAGAAAGGTTAACCATGCTGTATTCGCCTTTCTTAACAGAACTGGCAAAGTTTCCTGGACAGGAGTTTACCCAGTGTCTGCCGGCAAAAACCTGGATATTATAATCGTCTTCGGGCAGTGCTGCAGCAAACTTTCCTTTGTTATCGGTAACGGAAAACCACATTTTTCCCGACTTTATGTTGGTGAAACGAACAGTAACCATACCTATTGGCAGGTCATTGCCATCATTGACGCAGTTCTGGTTTTTATCATAAAACACGATTCCAGCAATATCTCCCGCATTGTTTTCAATCTTACAGATACGGCGCAAGCCGGTGTTCTGCTCGGTAAATTCGCCCCAGATAAATGCTTCTGAACCGCGTTGTCCCAGATAGAAAAGCCCATTGATGCGGTTTCCGGTAAGGCTAAACTCTCCGTTTTCATAGCGAAGCACAGAACTACCATTTCCATTATACAGAAAATCCCCCCCGATGAGCAGCGTATTGCCTGCACCCGCTATGGTGTTAAAGCTTGCCCGAGTGAAGGTATCAAAACGAAGAGCCTGGCTCCAGTTTCCGTTAAACTCCCTGATTTCTACCTGTCCGGAATGCTGCCCCAGTCCGGCAAGTTTATCGGCAAATACTGCCAATTGCTCCACAGCGCCGTTAAACGGACTTCCGATACCGCCCCAGGTTTGGTTTGAAGCTGTGTAGTAGGCAATATTTCCGGTATAGGTTCCCGCAAAATTCTGAAAATCGCCCGCGATGTAAAGCCTGTTGCCCAGCACCTGCAACGCTTTGATAGCGCCATCTGAACCCTGGGTCGTATTTGAACTGCCCAGAAAACCCCATTGTCCGGTAGTACCGTCGTATATGGCAATGTTATTAACCAGTTTGCCATTAATTACATCGAGAAACTTTCCGGCAACGACCAGTTTGTCATCAAAAACGGTCATGGACATAATACCGTCATTCTTGCTTTTCACAACGGAATTATCTGTTATCCAACGGCTGCCGTCCCACTTGAATAGATGCCTGACGGCTATGTCGGCATCCCGGGAAGCTCCTGATATAAAACCACCCACATAAAAAGTATCGCGGTACAGAACAACACAGTTGAACTTGTAATCAGCATTTATGGATTTTACAGCATCCGGCTTTGCCAGCCCGGGATAATATGACCAATAAACACCGTTCCAGTGTGCAAGCACACAATCGGAAGTATCCTGGGTGGACTCATCACTGAAAAGGGCAAGATAATCCTGTCCGGAAGCATAAGCCGTAAGCACCTTGCTGGGCAATCCATTTCCCAGGGGCTCAAGCACCTGAGAATGAACCTTCACGCAGCAAAGCATTGCAACACATAGCAGCCACCCTCTCATAACCGGCAATTTAATAAAACAGAAGGAATTTTTCGTCATCATTTAGTCAATCCTCCATATTATTTGGGTGCCTACACTGAGTGCATGATTCCGAGGCCGGACACTTGCATCAGGGACATATGCCGGCGTTATCATTCTGGTGCCGCTGAGGGTAGCGCCCCATTCAACATTTCGGCTGATGTGACGAAATGCCCCCATGGAAAAAGCGGCTGACATCTGAACTTTCCTGTACCAATCCAAACGCTGGGATGTAAGCAGTAACTGCTGGTAATCCAGCGTGAATCCGCTGACACCACTCACAAAGCCGGTATTGATAAATACAGCGGGCTTAACCGACCAATGCGGTGTTACCGGGAAATCGGCCATTATGCCCAGTGGCACTTCAATCAGTGAGTTTCGCTGAAAGCCGCTGTAAGAAACATTTCCAGTACTACCAAAGTACCCGATTATCGGATAATTGCCGAATTTATCCGGTGTATTTCCGGGCATCAGGGTAACCGGCACTTCATCGGAAAAATTGAACTGCTGCTTTGTATTCATCTGCCGGTAATTCAAACCGCCCATAAGCGCGTATCGCTTGTTGAGCCGATAACCCAGCTGCACCGATAAACCGATACTTCCCATGGCCTGCTCCCCTTCCTTCATTCGGTTCAGGTAGTTTTTGTGTACATAACGGCTGAAATTCGGATTAACCGCATATTCATTGCCGCTTTGCTGTTGTATTATCCCTGCGCTGATCATCCATCTTCCGTCTGGCATATTAAACGCTGCAGGCCTTGGCAGACTCAGCCATACCGGTGCTTTTGCTACCTCAACAGGTGCAGTTAGCTTGCGCAAGCCAAACGGCTCCGGCAGTAAAAACGAAGATTCGGTGGCTTCTGCTGAGGGTGGCGGTGGTGGTTCAACACATTTTACTGTCGGTTCGCCCGAGATAGCTTCTGCAGGCATATCTGCCGAATTTCCTTCAGCATACCGGGCATGTAATTTACCGCCATTGTTATTATTCAAAGCCTGCTGTTCACCATGCTCAGCAGATGATTTGGAAGTCTCTTTTTGATTATGTTTTAGAGAATCTGTCTTCTCAATATTGTGCTTGGCAACAGATTTTATTTTTTGCGAATCAGACAATCCTAAACATACAGCAATAATACCAACTGCAATAAAAACGGCAGCTACTGAATACCACAAAACAAGGCGACGCCTGCGGTTTTGGTCCAGCTTATCTGCAATTCCATCCCATACCCCTTTAGGCAAAGGCGGCTCAAAGGACTGAAACAATCCCTGAAGCTGTTTGTCGGTATGGTTGTTTTCGTTTTTCAACGTATCTTTTTGTTTTTCATAAGTTCTTTAAGCATCACGCGCCCCCTGCTGAGCAGACTTTTGCTGCCGCCCTCGGAAATGCTCAGCTGCTCGGCAATTTCCCTGTGGCTCATATTATCAATGGCGTACAGGTTGATTACCAGCCGATACTTTTCCGGCAGGGCTGCAAGGGCAGACAGAACCTCATCCACGGATTCGCTGAGCGATTCCTGCGCCGACTCGTTTTCTTCCACCTGTTCGGCAAGCGGAATGGTATCCACTTCCACAAACTGAGGTCCGGTACTCCGTTTGCGAAAGCGCGAGATGGCCAGATTGATGAACAGCCGCGTCATCCAGGCTTCTATGGCACTGTCTCCCTTGTAGGTGCCGATAAACTCAAAGACCTTTACAAAACCATCCTGAAGCAGATCGTTGGCATCAGCCGGATTGCCGGAGTAACGCAGGCAGTAGCCATACATTTTTTTACCGTAGCGCAGAAACAATGCTTCCTGTGCGCGGCGGTCTCCTTTTTTGCAACCTTGTATGATGTCTTCATCCGTTAACAAGTAGTTTCAATATTAATGACGCGACTTTAGGTGAATGGTTGCAAAAAAAAGCATTTTTTCTGCAATTAAGCCGTGAATTTACAGCAAACAGCGGGGCTTACGAATCAAAAATCACAATATGCTAATTATCAGTATCTAAAGGCTGTTGCCGCTAACACTTTTTTACCTGAAAGGAACCAATTGCAGATGCTACAAACATCCAAAAACAAAAGTCTGATAAACATAGATTAAACTACCCAGCGCGTGCGTCCAATCCGGTGGCAGCACCGAGTTTAAAAAGCCGTTGCTACACCTTCCCAATCCATTGATTGTGCCTTACCTTTGCCGCTCCATGCAATTTGACCGCCAAAATCTCAGTAACGAAGAGCTGATTAACATTTACCGGTATCTGGTAAAACCCCGTGTCATTGAAGAAAAAATGCTGATTCTCCTTCGGCAGGGAAAGGTGGGAAAATGGTTTAGCGGTATGGGGCAGGAAGCCATTTCCGTGGGAACCACACTCGCACTGCATGAGGATGAATATATTTTGCCCCTGCACCGCAATCTGGGGGTATTTACCACCCGGAACATCCCTTTCCGTAAGCTTTTCGCCCAGTGGCAAGGCAAAAAATCCGGGTTCACCAAAGGACGCGACCGCAGTTTTCACTTTGGCACAAACGAATACCACATTGTGGGAATGATCAGTCACCTGGGCGCCATGCTGGGTGTGGCAAACGGTATATCTCTTGCGCACAAATTGAACAAAGAAGGTAAAGTTTCTGTGGTTTTCAGTGGCGACGGTGGCACCAGCGAGGGTGATTTCCATGAAGCCCTGAATGTGGCTGCCGTGTGGCAATTGCCCGTCATTTTTCTCATTGAGAATAATGGTTATGGCCTTAGCACACCCAGCAACGAGCAGTTTCGCTGCAA
>CANHQZ010000021.1 GCA_947463125.1 Flavobacteriales bacterium
AGATAATTGATGCGGAGGGGGTAGCTGCTAACAAAAAAACCGGGCTGAAACAACCCGGTAATGGCTTTTTGACTGCGCAGAATGTTTTTCCTGGGCAGTTTATATCGTTGCATGGGATTTGGAGGTGTCAATCTGCACCGTCCTTTCCATCATTAACCCTTGTGGCCTCTTTCGTCGGAGGTAGTGAGTTTATGGCGGCCCCTGGCACGGCGCGCAGCCAGCACGCGTTGGCCATTGGCGGAGCTCATGCGCTTGCGGAAACCGTGACGGTTTCTGCGCTTTGTTTTCGAAGGTTGGTAGGTACGCTTGGTCATGTCAATCCTTGATTGGGGGTGCAAATTTATAAATTCCTCCGAACTTTTGCAAGTACTAATCGCGAATTATCCATCTATTTCATTTTTATCCAATAAATCCCTCACTGCATACGTTATCCAATCAAAGCCCGTTCTGTTCCAATTTTTAAATTTATGCAGTATGAACATTCTAGCCTTTGTATTCATCTTGCCTTCACAGGCGCACCCTTCACCCGTAAATCCGGAACTCGCCATTTACACCCAGCAAACATCCAAAAGAAGTTTGAATGTGCTGAAATTGTATTCCGACAACACCTACAATTTTTGTCGCTACCGAACCAATAAAATACAGCGTGATACCGGAACCTTCAATGGCGGGAAAAGAAAATTGAAGTTTACCTCCTCAGAAAGAAGACATGCTTTTAATCCGGTAACCAAAAAAACGGTTTACAAAGGGAAAAAGGGTATCTACCTGAAAAAAGGCAGAAGATTGCTTGGAAGCAGCCCGGATTTTTGGATTGCCAACAATGCAGATTGCCTTAAAAACCCATGGAATTACAATCCATTAACCAAAAAGCTGGAAGACAATATAACCCAAGATGAAAAGAAGTCATCCTCAGCTGCATATACTGAAACTGCCATTAATGCAGCTAAGCGATATTTCATAAACATCACAGCAGATTATGCCCGCGGTTACCACTCTGTACTGGAAAACAATTACACAGGCCCAGGAATATATTCCACCTACATAGACGGCAAACTGGTTCCCTGGAATCAAGACACCAGCGATGCTGCCTTGTTTAACGAACTCAATACCGTAGTGCATGAGTCCGTTCACATGAACAACAATGATCATTATGTCATCATTCCGGGTATCAACATTCCGGTAAACAGAACAGAAACCTGCCGCTCCTCTGAATTTAGCCTCATCGTGCCTAAGGATTTGCCACAGCAGATTTTCCGCTGGGGAACCTATGTATCAAAAGGCTCTACGGCTTCTTCAAACATAAGTGGAATTTACGGACTGATGGATGAATTTTCGGCATACATGAACGGAACAAGGGCCAGCCTAATGGCAGCGGCCAAGCTTGTATCTGAAGGCAATCATGCAAAAGCCGACATACAGCTTGACCAAGCCAGCAGAACGTACTTCGCCTGGTATGAATTTCGCCTGTTCACCGCATGGTACCTGCACTACACGCACCTAAACCACCGCGAGATTTACAATAAAATCATGGAAAACAACAACCTGCGGCTTACCTATACCCTAATTGACAATGAGTTTGAAAAAATTATTGGTGATGCCCACCGGATTTGCATCAATGGCAACTGCGATGCCTGGAAAAACTACACCGAACGTTTTAAAAAGTATGCTGATCCGTGCATTAAGGAACTGATTAGAGAAGAAAAGTGGCTCACGGAATTCAGGTTGCAGGGCGCTACCCTACAAAACTACAGAGACTACCTCACACCGGGCCTGACGGCTTCTAACTAACCGAACTGCCGGGTTTAACAGCCTCTGAAGGAGCCACAAACACCAGCTTGCCATCGGCATCCTCGGCCATCAGTATCATGCCCTGACTATCAATGCCGCGCATTTTACGGGGCGCCAGGTTGGCCAGAAAAAGAACCTGCTTACCGACAATGTTTTCGGGCTGAAAATGCAGTGCAATACCGCTCACCACGGTGCGCTCCTCGCCTCCTACATTCAGGGTAAGTTTGAGCAGTTTGTCGGCTTTTTCCACCTTCTCGGCCGCCTTGATTTCCGCAATGCGCAAATCCAGTTTGGCAAAGTCATCGTAGGTGATTTCGGGCTTGGCCGCGGTTTCTTCAGGCGCAGGCACGGTTGTATTGTTTTCCATAGATTTATACTGCAGTTTTTGCAACTGCACCGCTATTTGTTCGTCTTCAATTTTGGTAAAAATCAATCCGGGTTCACCCAGGGGATGTCCTTCGGCAAAGGGTTTCAGCAAGGTGCCGTTGTTCCAGAAAGCCCTCACCACAAACTCCAGCGGCAGCAGATTCAGCTGGGCACAAAGTTTTTCGTGAGTATGCGGCAAATACGGCTCGCAGGCAATGGCAATATTGGCCAGTATTTCCAGCGCAAAGGCCATAGCGGTTGCGGTGGCTTCAGGATCTGTTTTTTGCAATTTCCACGGCTCGGTTTCGGCCAGGAATTTATTGCCTGCGCGGGCCATGTTCATGAGGGCAGTCAAACCATCGCGAAAACGGTATTCTTCCGTGTCGGCGCACAGTTCTTTGTGCAAATCGGCAATCTCACTTCTTACCTGCCCGATTTGCGCCGAAAAATGGGCATCTGAGAAAGCGGGTGCTTTTCCATCATAAAATTTCTGTGTGAGCACTGTTACCCTGTTGGCAAAATTGCCCAGGATGGCCACCAGCTCATTGTTTACCCGCGCCTGATAATCTTTCCAGGTAAATTCGCTGTCTTTTGTTTCAGGCGCAATGCTACACAGCACATAGCGAAGCTCATCCTGCTTACCCGGGAGCTCCTGCAGATATTCGTCGAGCCACACCGCCCAGTTGCGGCTGGTACTAATTTTTTTACCTTCCAGGTTTAAAAACTCATTCGCCGGCACATCCTGCGGCACCACAAATCCGTCACCGCGAAGGTGCAGCATGGCAGGGAAAATAATGCAGTGAAAAACTATGTTATCTTTTCCGATGAAATGTACGAGGCGTGTATCGCCTTTCCACCATTCCTGCCAGTCATTGGGTCGCAGTTCGCGGGTGGCGCTGATGTAGCCGATGGGCGCTTCGAACCAAACATAAAGTACCTTTCCTGCCAGGTCGGCTGCATCATGCCCGGGCAAATCAGGCAAGGCCACGCCCCAGTCCAGGTCGCGGGTCATGGCGCGGGGTTTCAGACCTTCGTTCAGCCAGCTTTTACACTGCCCCAGCACATTGGATTTCCAGTGGGTATTGCCACCGATATAATCGTTCAGAAAGGACTTTTGCAGCTCATCCAATGGCAAAAACCAGTTGCGGGTAGGTCTCATTACCGGCGGCACTCCGCTGAGGGCACTGCGCGGGTTTTTTAACTCAGCGGGGCTAAGTGTACTTCCACATTGTTCACACTGGTCGCCGTAGGCGTTTTCATTGGCACAAACCGGGCATGTTCCTACAATATAGCGGTCTGCCAGGAACTGGCCGGCTTCAGAATCATAGTACTGTTCGGTTACTTCCTCGGTGAAGGCACCTTTGCTGTATAAATCGCCGAAAAACTCCCGGGCTGTCTGCTTGTGAATATCATTGCTGGTGCGGCTGTAAATATCAAAACTGATTCCAAAATCCTTGAAACTTCTGCCGATGATATTGTGGTAGCGGTCTACCACTTCCTGTGGTGTAATTCCTTCTTTCCGGGCCCTGAGGGTAATTGGCACTCCGTGTTCATCGCTGCCGCAGATAAAAATCACTTCGCGACCGCAATTTCTCAGGTAACGCACATAAATATCGGCCGGCAGGTAAACTCCGGCCACATGGCCGATGTGAACGGGGCCATTGGCGTAAGGCAAAGCAGCGGTAACGGTAGTGCGTTTCATGAGGATGCAAAGTTACATTCAGAAAGGAGCCGGAAAAGTACGATTTTTACACGGTGTCCAATGGACTGTTACTCACCCACAATCGGGTGGCCGGCTTCGTCAAAAAATTCAAGGCGCGACAGACCATAGTTGGGAGCAGCTTCCAGTTTCAGCCAGCGCTTGTGTTTAAACCACCATTTCAGCCTAATGCTGATTAAACCCTGTTTGAGGTAGTTTGTCACAAGCGGATGGGCTTTCAGTTTCAGGTGTTTGTGGTTCATATTGTCCCACAAATAAGAAACCGTATTTTCCAGCCTGTTGAGCAGCTGTACGCTGCTCTCCATTCGACCTGTACCGTTGCAGGAGGGGCAGACCTCGCTGGTGGTGATTTCCATGGCCGGGCGCACGCGTTCGCGGGTGATTTGCACCAGACCGAACTTGCTCATGGGCAGAATGGTGTGTTTAGCCCGGTCGGTTTTCATGGCTGTGCGCAGCGCATTGTGCAGTTCATTGCGCTTTTTGGGATCTTTCATGTCGATGAAATCAATCACGATGATTCCACCCATGTCCCTGAGCCTTATTTGACGTGCCACTTCCTCTACCGCTTCCATGTTCACCTTCATCACGTTTTCCTCGCGGTTTTGAGGATCAAAACTGGTATTGCCGCTGTTTACGTCTATAACATGCAGCGCTTCTGTATGCTCAATTACCAGATATGCACCACCGCTAAAGGTTACACTTTTCCCGAAGGAACTTTTGATGGCCCGGTTTATCTGAAACTGATCAAAAATGTGGGTTTTACCCTGATGGAGTTTCAGTATTTTTTCGCTGCCCGGCGAAATGCGCTGCAAATAGGTTTTAAGATCCTGCAACATGGTCTGATCATCCACCGCAATTTGGGTAAAGGAATCGTTGAGCATATCTCTGAGCAAGGTATACAGGCGGTTGCCTTCACCCAGCACCAGATCGGTCAGTTTTGCCTGTTTGAGGTTGTTTTTTAACTCATCCCATTTTTTGATGAGACCGCGCAAGTCTCTGTCCAGCTCCTCAATTTCAACACCTTCACTTACCGTGCGGATGATAACGCCAAAGTTTTCGGTTTTGAGTGATGTTGCAAGATCGCGAAGACGCTTCTTCTCTGCAGGGCTGCCAATTTTTTTACTGATAGAGATGGTATTGGTAAAGGGAACCAATACGAAATATCTTCCTGCCAGGCTGATGTCGCATGTAACTTTCGGACCTTTCGTTGACATGGGCTCTTTGACAACCTGAACCAGAATACGGTCGCCCACTTTCAAAACCTGGCCAATCTTACCTGTCTTTACAGTCTGAGGCTCAAGATTGAATCGCTCCAGGTCGGCCTGCTGCATGTTTCCATGCTGCACCAGATGTGTAAATTTTTTTACGGATAAAACATTGGGACCAAGGTCAAAATACGTAAGAAAAGCATCCCTTTCCGCACCAATATCAACAAAGGCGGCATTCAGGGTTGGAGAAATTTTCTTGACCTTCGCCAGATAAAAGTTACCGACCTGAAACGAGGAGCCAGAGGACTCCTTATGAAACTCGATAAGTTTTTTACCGCTGATTAAGGCTATTTCAATCCCTGACGAATTTTTATGGATTACTAATTCGTTTGACAAGGGGGTTGACCTTAGTTCGGATGATTATTTTTTCTTGTGTCTGTTCTTGCGAAGGCGCTTTTTGCGCTTGTGGGTCGCAATTTTATGACGTTTTCTTTTCTTACCGCTTGGCATATTTACTTGGTTTTATTTCTGTTCTGTACTTTCACCGCCAGATTCAGGTACATCCTTGCATTGACGGAATCTCCCATAAATCCGTATACGTCACTTGCCTGGAAGTACCATACAGGGTTTTGGGGCTGCAAAGATATTAATTTTTGGCATTCTTCCGCAGCTTTTTTCCATTGTGCAGATTTTCTAAGCAAATTTAGCCTCAGAAAACGGGTTTCCAGGTTATTGCTGTCCATGGCGATGGTTTCACGAAGGGTACCCAAAAACTTCATAGGCTGATTCTCATATTCACTCTGATACACAATGAGCGCATTGCGCGCAGGAATGTTTTTCGGATTCAATTTCAGCACCGCATCCACCAGCCTTTTGCCCTGCTGAAAGAGATATGCCGCCACAACCGGGTTATCTATACTTTCTGATGCTGCAAAAACGAGTGTTCTTGCAGCGGTTGTAAGGTTTTCTTCGTTGCCCTGTTTCTCTGCGAGCGCACTCTGAATAAAACTTACCAGCGGTGCATTTCCCGTTTCATTTGCCCATTTCAAGGCCTTCTGGAGGGTATCCTGCGGTAAATCCGTAAGTGGCTGAAACAATATTCTTCCCATCCACTCCGGTGGCCTGGATTCTGTGAACAGGGCATTGACAAAATCATTTCTGGAAACAGGATCCTGCGGAAGGACCTGTGCAGCCGCCGAAGCACCGGAAGCAGGTTTTAGCGTTCCTGTAGATGTTTTGAATTTTGGCAAATACAGCAAAACCAGCAATATTGCCAACAGGGCAACAATCCATAGAACGCGGGGCTTTTTTTCCACGCGGCAAAATTAACCTTAAGGTTTCGAATTATGGCAATTACTTGCCTGAAACCCGCTTGGTTAGCACTTTGCTGTCCTTCACCTGAGTGGCAAATTCTTTGGCTGGTTTGAATCTTGCTACATAATGTGCAGGCACAACCAAGCTGGTATTTCGCTTAATATTGCGGGCCACTTTGGTTTTACGCAGTTTTAATTCAAAAGTTCCAAATCCTCTAAGATAGATGTTGTTTCCACCAACCATAGCGTTCTTCACAACCACAAATAAATTGTCGATGGTATCAGCAATGGCCGTCTTCTCAAGTCCGGTGCGGACTGCAATCTCATTCACGATTTCTGATTTTGTCATTTCTTTTGTTGGGGGGAAATTTGTTTGAGCAAATAAAAACCAAACAAAATAAAAAATTTGCATAATTATGACAAGAATGGAATGTAGGTTGGCCGGATGGTACAATAAAAATGCCCGAAAATTGCCTTGGCGGGAAACTTCAGACCCTTACCTGATATGGGTTTCAGAGATCATATTACAGCAAACCCGTGTAGCACAGGGACTTCCATTTTATTACAATTTCATTACAAAATTTCCTACGGTAAAAATACTGGCAGAGGCTCCTGAAGATGCTGTTTTGAAAATTTGGCAGGGATTAGGCTATTACAGCAGAGCCCGAAACATGATGAAAGCTGCAAAAATTATCGTTGAAAAATACGATGGAAAATTTCCGGATTCCATAGATGAATTAAAGAAAATTTCCGGTATTGGAAACTACACCGCAGCTGCTGTTGGCAGTTTTGCCTTCAACATCCGCATTCCGGCCATCGACGGCAATGTAAGAAGGGTAGCTTCCCGGTTATACGGTTTGCATGAACCCATAGGCACGCAGGCTTCTGACGAAAAAATAAGTGAACTGCTTTTTCAGGAAATGCAACCTTGTCCGCCGGCCCTTTTCAACCAGGCTATGATGGAAATTGGAGCAACGGTATGCACACCTGCCAATCCTGCCTGTGAGTCTTGTCCATTTGAGACGGTGTGCGTGGCAAGGGCCAACAACCTTCAAAAACTGTTGCCCGTTAAAACAAGCAAAAAAACCGCGAAAGAGGTTCGGCTGGACTATATTTTCCTGCAATCAAATTCCTGCACATGGCTGCAGAAAAGGCCTGCAGACAGCATCTGGAAAGGGCTTTACGAATTTCCTAACATGGAAGGCAGCCTCACAAAAAATGCAACAAATCCTTTTTTTGACTGGTTTAAACATCCGGAAGAAACGGAAATCATGGAGCCTGTAACGCTGAAACATCAGCTCACACACCAAACTATTTTTGCGACGCTCTGGCAATTTACATGCAAAGAAGCTAATATTGTAGAAGAGAAACTGAAAGACAAAATCAAGGTTAAGATTTCGGAAATTGATGAATTTCCTGTTCACCGGCTCATGTTAAAATTTTTGGAAAAAGTAAGGTAAATATGATATGATTAACAAGGTAATTTTATTGGGAAGACTGGGCAAAGACCCGGTAGTAAGGCATCTGGACAACGGACGTGTGGTAGCCAACATAACACTGGCCACCAACGATTATTATACCAAAGACGGTCAGAAAATGGAAAATACCGAATGGCACAACCTTGAACTTTGGGACAACCACGCCCGGCTGGCCGAGAACTATCTGAGAAAGGGCAACATCATATATGTGGAGGGTAAAATCCGCACCGATAAATACACA
Source organism: Flavobacteriales bacterium (assembly GCA_947463125.1). Lineage (GTDB taxonomy): Bacteria > Bacteroidota > Bacteroidia > NS11-12g > UBA955 > RGEC01. The sequence continues at coordinate 8,115 of CANHQZ010000021.1, forward strand.
GACCCTGATGGGATTGAAAAACAGATAAAAAAAATCCGTGTGCTGCAAATGCAAACCATGGGTGGGCTGAACCGTCATGAGGAGGATGATAACCAGACAAAACCCATGGTAAACGAGCCTGAAAACAACTATCGTGGATCTGAAAATCGTCACCCAACGACATCAGAAGGACCGGAATACAGCGATGATCTTCCATTTCCAGACTCGAACCAATAATTAAATATGGATGACCCCGGCCCTGATACGATTAACCTGCTGTCCGGCATATTGCGTCCGCTTGGGAACGGTGATATCCCCGGCCTGGTAGGTCTTGGCATCGCGATGCTGGCATGCCTGGTGGTAACTGCCATCTGTGCAGCATCCGAAAATGCATTTTTCAGCCACAGGGAAAGCGACATGGAGGTCCTGCGGGCTTCAAAACATCAATCCTCAAAAAATATTTTGCATTTGCTGGCCTACCCTAAGCATTTGCTTGCTACCATACTCGTCCTCAACAGCCTGGGAATGGTTGCGTTCGTAGTGGTATCTACCCTTTTCAATGAAATTATATTTAACCTGGAAGATAAACCCTGGCTGCGCTTCTTCATTGATGCCATCGTTGTAACCCTGGTGATTTTAATTTTTGCCGAATTAATGCCAAAGGTCTATGCCACGCAGCACTACAAGCGTTCCGCCAGATTTCTCAGTTATCCCATGCGGGCCTTCATGTTTTTGCTTTGGCCATTTACCGGATTGCTTGTAAAAATGAGCAGTTTCATTGAAAGAAGCATCAAACAACGCACTCCCGAACTGACACCCGAAGAACTCAGCCATGCCATCGATATTGCCGCTGATCCTGCCGATGCTCAGCAGGAAAAGGAAATCCTTAAAGGCATCGTAAATATTGCGCAGATTCAGGTTCGGCAAATCATGAAACCCAGAATGGACATGATCGGGATTGAAGCGGATACCTCGTTCCATGCACTGATTGAAATCGTTAAGGAAATGCGTTTCAGCCGAATGCCTGTATACCAGGAAAACATAGACAACATCATTGGTATACTGAACATCAAACACCTGCTGCCGCACCTGAATGAATCCGATGATTTTGACTGGAAAAAGCTTATGACGCAGCCTTTTTTTGTGCCCGAGAACAAAATGATTGACGACCTGCTGCATGAGTTCCGGCATAACCGCAATCACCTGGCCGTGGTTGTGGATGAGTTTGGAGGAACCTGCGGTATTGTTACGCTTGAGGATATTCTGGAAGAAGTGTTTGGTGAGCTGAACGATGAGTTTGATGAAATTCAGGAACAGTACAGCCGATTGGATGATACCACCTACCTCTTTGAAGGTAAAATTTCACTGGTAGATTTTTTGAGAATCACAAGGCTGCCTATCCAGTTTTTTGATGATGCCGGTGACGAAACCGAAACACTGGGTGGCTTTATTACCGAGCTTTCCGGCAAAATACCGGGGCGCGGTGATTCGTTTCAATATAAAAACCTATCGTTTACGGTTGATGCTGCTGATTTGCGCAAGGTTAACCGCATTAAAGTAACCCTACATGAACATACTGAAAGTTAGCCTTATCCTTGCGGGCATTTCCCTGTCGGCATGCGGCGGACCGGATGAATACGTGCCCAAACCCCGTGCATTTCCCCGAATGACACTTCCGGTTCAGGGCTTTAAAAAATTCGATTCTGCCGGAATTCCGTATGCGTTTGAAATTCCTGTTTATTCAGCTATGGAAAAAGATACGCTGAATGTGTATACACGACAGCCTTTCTGGTTCAACCTTAATTTCAAACCCTTCAACGCCACCCTGCACCTTACCTATTACCGCTTCGGTAATCGCATTCAGTTTGATTCGCTGATTGACGATACCCGAAAACTGGTCAATAAACACATCCAACGGGCGGAAGACATCGTTGAGCAACCGCTCGCCACAGCAAAAGACGTAAAAGGAATGATGTTTGAAATCGAGGGAAATACTGCCACCAACATCAATTTTTACCTGACAGACAGCGCCAGACACTTTATGCGCGGCGCATTATACTTCAACAACCAGGTTGCTTCCGATTCAACGGCACCCGTTTTGGAGCGGATGAAAACAGATATTGGCCATTTAATAAAAACGTTTCGCTGGAAATAACATTGTGGTACTGAATTTGAACAGAAACTGATATGAGGGTTGCTTTACTACTAATTTTACTGCTAATGGGCTCGTGCGCCATTGCCCAGAAAGGCAATCGCAAAAAAGCCGAAACTGAATTTATGAGCGCGTTGAAAGCCTATTCAGAGGGCAATAAACAGGCGGCCCTGCAATATGTAAAAAAATCGCTGAAGGCGGATGTAACCTTCGGTAATGCCTGGTCGCTGCAGGCTGAAATAGCAGAAAAAATGAACGATACGGTCCTTGCCCGTTCCTCTTTTGATGCCTGCCTCAAATACGAACCATTCTATCAGAATCACTATTACTATTATGCCAAATACTGCTTCAGACAAGGGCAAAACGAGAAAGCCCTTAACCTGCTGGCAAGATTCAATAATATCTCCGACGAGACCGGTTTTGACCCGGTAAATGACAAAGCTTCTGCCAGCATAAAAACTGCGGCAGAAAAGCTCGTTGAAAGCTGCAGACTGGCCATGGAAGACCTGCAGCGCATAGAAGATCTGGATATACGCAACCTGGGACCCGGGGTGAATTCGACCAACAATGAGTACTGGCCCGGTATGTCGGTTGATGGGGAAACCCTGATTTACACCAGGCTTGTGAACGGACAGGAAGACTTTTATGTAAGCTTAAAATCAACGGATTCGTGGATCAATTCCCGTCCTTTACCCGGCAGCATCAACACCAGCAATAACGAAGGCTACACCTCGGTGAGCGCCGATGGACGCTACATCTTCTTTTCTGTTTGCAACCAGGATGGATTTGGCAGCTGCGATATTTTCTTCAGTTATCTGAAAGGCTACGCATGGAGCCGCAGAATGAACCTGGGCGATCGCATCAATTCAGCCTCCTGGGATGCCCAGCCGGCCATCAGTGCAGATGGGAAAACACTCATCTTTTCGAGTGCCAGACCGGGTGGATTTGGTGGCAAAGACCTTTGGATCAGTTACTGGAAAAACGGAAACTGGACTCTACCAGAAAACCTGGGCAAAACCATCAATACCGCCGATGATGAAGAGGCACCATATCTTCATTATGACGGAAAAACCCTGTATTTCTCGAGTTCAGGACATACAGGATACGGGCAGCATGACATTTTTAGAAGCCAACTGATGGGTGAGTCTATCTGGAGTATACCCGAAAATATGGGCCGCGGAATCAACACCGATGCGGATGAAGCCGGATTCTACGTAGATTTCAAAGGTGAACGCGCATACATCGCCAGCTCACGTGCAGGTGGTTTTGGCGGTTTGGATATTTACAGCCTGAAACTGAGTGCTGATAAGAAACCCATCCCAGTAACCTATGTTAAAGGCATTATCCTTGATGCCGAAACCGGCAATGAAATTTCAGGACGCATTGAACTCATTAACCTGAGCAACAAACGAATGATGCTTTCAGATTCTTCCACCCGTTTCTTTACCACCCTGGAAACCCACGGCATGTATGGTCTTAATGTATACCGCAGCGGTTATCTCTTTTATTCGGCCAATTTTCAACCAACACCGTCTGGAATTGACTCCCCTTTTATCGTAACCGCATTGCTCAAACCCATTAAAATGGACCAGAGCGTGGTGCTCAATAATATTTTCTTTGAAACCGATAAGTTCGATCTGAGACCGGAAAGCTTCCCGGAACTGCAAAAGCTATACACGCTGCTAAAAGCCAATCCTGATGTCATGGTTGAAATTTCGGGCCATACAGACAACCAGGGTTCAGCTGCCCACAATGCTGTTCTGAGCGAAAACCGGGCAAAATCCGTAAAAGATTATCTGGTAAAGGCAGGGATTTCTTCTGCTGCAATTAAGACGGCAGGATACGCAAGCACAAAACCCGTTGGCGACAACAATACGGCCGCAGGCAGGGCCATGAATCGCAGAATTGAGATGAAAATTATAGGACTAACTAAAAAATAAATTATGTCAAAACATTTAACACCCGAACAGGAGCGCCGTATTAAGCGCGCATTTTCCAATAAGCGCTGGCCGGAAGTAGCCAGCACCATGAGCTGGAGCATTTTTAAAATCATGGCCGAATTTGTGGATGGCTATCAGGCTTTGGCCAGAATTGGTCCCTGTGTTTCTATTTTTGGTTCCGCCAGAACACAGAAGGATCACCCGCATTATAAACTGGCCGAAGAAATTGCACAAAAGCTTTCCGAAGCCGGACTTGGCATCATCACCGGCGGAGGTCCGGGTATTATGGAGGCAGCAAACAAAGGCGCCAAAGCCGGCGGCGGTCCCAGTGTAGGTCTCAACATCAATCTTCCGTTTGAACAAGACCCAAACCCCTATCAGGACCGTGACAAGGAACTCTCTTTCGATTACTTCTTTGTCCGCAAGGTGATGTTTGTTAAATATGCCCAGGGATTTGTGGTGCTTCCGGGCGGTTTTGGCACCCTGGATGAGCTTTTTGAAGCCCTTACACTGGTTCAGACCGATAAACGCGCGCAATTCCCCATTGTACTGGTAGATAAAACATTCTGGGCCCCGATGATGGATTTCATTCATAACTCATTGCTGAAACAACATCAGTATATCAGCGAGGGAGATCTGGGCCTGTTTAAGCTGGTAGATACCGCAGATGATGCTGTTACTGAGATTCTGGAGTTCTACAGCAAATACTCGCTGAAACCCAACTTCTAATCTTTACCGTGTTCCTCACGGCCTTTCATCTGCCCTGATTTCAAGGCCTTTTCAATTTCAGCATCTTCGGGGTCAGCAGAGATTTCTCCTCCCAGGTTATCCAGGTTGGGCTGACCGGCATTTACCCAGGCCGTATACCAGAATGAGGCAACCGAGAATATTGCCTGCCGCATTCTGCGCTCAACCATATTTTCCATCATTCGGTGGTAATCGTTGCAGAAGGGAACCGAATAGACTTCCATGGTCTGCGTACCCCTTGCTTCAAAGCTAAATTTATTCTCCGGATGCATGGCTGTGGCTGTGCGTTCCAGTTTCAGCACGGAATCCACCAGCATATAGCTTCTGCCCATGGTACCCCAAATGTAATCGGAAGGCTTGTATAAATATACGGCAGAGCCGGTAAGTAAATCGAATGAGTCCACAAACAATTGGGGAATTCGGCTTTCCCAAAGTGCGTGTATGCCTTCCTGTCCGGTTAGCTGCCCATTATAATTTCGACTGCTGTGCAGCGGAACGTGGGCATCGGCTATATAATGTCCGATATCGGCACTGAGCTTTAGTATTTTCTGCAGATTTCGCTCTTCAAAGGCCTTGGTTAGCCGGCTGAGCATAGCCAGACAATGCCACGGCACAATGCCATGGCTGAGCAAGGTGTCTTCGGTATATTTTTCAATGGCTTCGTGCCAGCGATGCGGAATGGTATCCAGTGGCGCTGCTTTTTCGTAGCGGTCGCAATCCAGGTAATGCCGGCAGGCTTCTTCGGCCATCATGTAGCGGCGGCTATCAGGATCTACGCTGTGCTGAGTGATATAATCAATATGCTGTTTGTAGAATCCAAACATTTGCGGCGGCAATGCAAAAACCGCCCTGTTGTTGATGAGTCGGTGTCCGAGAAAGCCCCACGCTCCTGCCTTACAGGCAAAAAACAGCAATATCAGAAACGGAATAATCCGGATTGGAAGCATCTATATCAAATATAAGAAAAAAGATGGAGATATCAAAGTAAATTCAGTTGAGGCTCATCTCCCGGATTGGGCGGATTGCCTTCATTTTCTTCCTTTTCTGCAGCAATAACAGCATTTACCGGTGGCTCACCAATTCGGGCGCTTTCCAGCACTACTTTTTTCACCTTGTCTGCCGTCAGTTTCTGTCCCTGGGTTTTCCAGCCCCTAATATCCATAAAGGTATCGGCCTGTAAGGTCCATTCTTCCTTCTCCCCTTTTTTGTTCTCGGTTGTAACCTTCACAATAGCATTTTCAACGGTGCTGGCGCAAAGCATTTGCGAACCTTTTTCCTCCGATATAAAAGGAAACTTCTTGCTCAGTGTGGTGGTTTCTATCAGGAATCGCTTCACGAAGTAATTTTTGGTTTTACCATCCACATACACCGTGCTGATTACCTGTTCCGGATAAAATTTCTGAATAAGATAGACCAAATCCGTTTCATAGCGGTTTATCAGTTCATAGTTGGTAAGCTCGTAGCTACCGTCTTTGTAAATCACGAGTACACGGTCATCTCCGTCAAACTCTCCCAGAAACTGGCCCCTGGCTTCACCGCTGAGGCGTCCGGTCATTTCATCAAACCAGATTTTCACGCCGCCAAGTGTACTAACCCCTTTCTCTTTCAGATCCACACGGCGAATGGGATAGCGGGTAAGCAGGTTACCCTGAGCTGTTTTGCCTTTAATGGCCAGCTGGGCAAAGTCATAATCAAACTGCTTGATGCGGGCATTGGCCATGCTGCTGAGGTGCACAACCACCCGTTCGGCTTCGCCATTCGGATTGGCTGTAAAGTACAGAATCTCATTTCCCGTTCCACCGCCGGTAACGTCATATTCCTTATCGCGGATAAGCCCGGTGGCATTGAAACGTTTGACCATGGCTCTTTTGGCAGCGCCGTCCCAGTAAACCACATTGTAGGTGGTGCGCTCATCATTCTTGCGCCATACATCCACATGGATCAGGTCTTTTCCGTAGAAAGTTTTGTCGCTGACCTTGGATATCATGTATTTTCCATTTTTGCGGAAAGCGATAATGTCATCAATGTCGCTGCAATCGGTAATAAATTCATCCTTCTTCAGTGAAGTACCCACAAAACCTTCCTTCAGGTTGGCGTAGAGCTTCACGTTTGCTGCCGCTACCACATTGGCTTCAATGGTATCAAAGGTTCGGATTTCCGTTTTACGCTCCTTGCCTTTGCCATACTTTTTAATCAGGTTTTTGAAATACTCAACGGCATAATCCACCAGCGTATCCAGGTGGTGCTTTACCATCGCAATATCGTCCTCCAGGGTACGGATGTATTCATCGGCCTTGAAGCTGTCGAACTTGGAAATCCGCTTGATTTTTATTTCCGTCAGCCTGACAATATCATCTTCGGTAATCTCGCGTTTGAATCTGGGTTTGAAAGGTTCAAGCCCTTCATCGATAGCAGTGATAACGGCTTCCCATGTCTCGGCCTCTTCAATGTCGCGGTAAATCCTGTTTTCTATAAAAATCTTTTCGAGGCTGCTGAAGTGCCATTTTTCCTCCAGTTCATGCAGGTGAATTTCGAGCTCTCTTTTGAGCAAATACAGGGTATTGCGCGTGCATTCCTCCAGAATTTCATTGACCGACATGAACCGGGGCTTTTCATCCATGATTACACAAGCCAGCGGAGAGATACTTACCTCACAGTCGGTAAATGCGTACAAGGCATTGATGGCGATATCCGCACTTACGCCGGGTGCAAGCTGCACCTCCACATCCACATTAGCAGCAGTATTGTCAATTACCTTTTTAATTTTGATTTTACCGCTGTCATTGGCTTTGATAATACTTTCGATGAGGGAGCCTGTAGTGGTTCCAAAAGGGATTTCGCGAATGCGCAGCGTACTCTTGTCTTCAACCTCAATTTTAGCCCTAACCCTTACCCTGCCGCCCTTCTTTCCTGCATTGTACTGGCTAAAATCCGCCTGCCCACCGGTAGGAAAATCAGGAACAATCTGGGTTTTCTTACCTCTGAGAATATCAATGCTTGCTTCGCAAAGTTCTATAAAATTGTGAGGCAGAATCTTTGTACTGAGACCCACAGCAATACCTTCCACACCCTGGGCCAGCAGCAGCGGGAACTTCATGGGGAGGGTTACAGGTTCCCGCTTGCGGCCGTCATAACTCAATTGCCATTCGGTGGTTTTTTCATTGAATGCCACCTCTTTTGCAAACGGGCTAAGCCGCGCTTCAATGTAACGAGGGGCAGCTGCGCTGTCGCCGGTGCGGACATCACCCCAGTTTCCCTGGGTGTCAATCAGCAGATCTTTTTGCCCCAGATTTACCAGCGCATCTCCGATAGCAGCATCTCCATGCGGGTGATACGCCATGGTTGCTCCGATAATGTTGGCGACTTTGTTAAAACGGCCGTCATCCATTTCGTACATGGCGTGCAAGATTCTGCGCTGCACAGGCTTTAAGCCGTCTTCCATGGCCGGAATGGCCCGCTCGAGAATTACATAGGATGCATAATCCAGAAACCAGTTGCGGTACTGAGCACTCACCGGCAATACCGAGCCAAGCTGACCATCCGTCTGCTCGTGGCCTGGATTGTCTGATCCATTGTTCAATTCATCGGGGTCGTACTCGGACATGCAAGTGCGAAAAAACACAATATCCGCTTACACTTCCATCCGAGTTGTACACAATACAACCACACAGCACCGCAATAACGGATGATTTGCGCCGTTTTTTCGGCAAAAAATACTGCCATTTTGTCATATTGGCCTTATATTTGCATTTCTGTATCCCGTCAATTCATGGAACTGATACAAGTTAAACAAAGATTTGGTATTGTTGGAAACAGCAGCATGCTGAACAACGCGCTGGAAACCGCCATACGGGTGGCTCCAACGGATATGAACGTGCTGATACTTGGCGACAGTGGTGTGGGTAAAGAGAGTTTTTCCAAAATTATTCATCAGCTAAGCGGCCGCAAGCATGCACCCTTTATCGCCGTAAACTGCGGCGCCATTCCGGAAGGCACGATAGACAGTGAATTGTTTGGACATGAAAAAGGCGCGTTTACCGGCGCAACAGACAAACGCAAAGGATATTTTGAAACCGTAAATGGCGGTACTATTTTTCTGGATGAGGTGGGCGAACTGCCGCTGGGAACACAGGCCCGCTTACTCAGGATACTGGAAAACGGAGAATTTATCAAGGTTGGCTCAAGTGCGGTGCAGAAAACCGATGTGCGCGTGGTTTGTGCCACCAACCGCGACCTGCTTGAACGTGCCAGACAGGGCAAATTCAGGGAAGATCTTTATTACCGCCTGGCAACCGTGCCAATAAGGGTACCCAAACTTGCCGAGCGAAGGGAAGACATTCCCCTGCTATTTCGAAAGTTTGCCAGCGATTTTGCAGAAACCCACCGAAGCGGACACATAGAACTCAGTCCGGAAGCACAGCAATTGATTTCACAGTATTCCTGGCCCGGCAATGTGCGCCAACTGAAAAATGTAACCGAACAAATCTGCGTGCTGGAAGATGCCGGAACTTTATCTGCAGAAACAGCGGCAAAATACCTGCCTGCTGCTGAGCCCAGCCTGCCTGTATTGCTGGGCAAAACAGAAAGTTATGGAGAAGGGCTGAGTGAGCGGGACATTTTTTACAAAGTTCTGATTGACCTAAAACGCGATGTAACCGACCTGAAAAAACTTGTTTTTGGCATGCTGGAAAACCCTGCTCCTCCTGCAGCAGTTTCGATGCCTTCACCCACACCGATTCAAAATACAACCCACCTTCATCTGCCCGGCACCATTGAAACACAGCAGGCAAAGCCTTTGACATCCGGCTCCGAAAGCAGCCTCATCCTTCAGCCGCAGGACGAAAACCCGATTGAAGTGGAACACGAATACGTCGAAGCAGTGTCGTACCCCGCCACCGACGACAACCTGAGCCTGGAAGAAAAAGAACTGGAAATGATACGCAGGGCACTTACCAAAAGCAAAGGTCGCAGAAAAAAAGCGGCAGAAGCCCTGGGAATTTCTGAAAGAACCCTGTACCGTAAAATCAAACAATATGAACTGGAGTAAATGGGTGGCTGTTTCCCTGCTGTTTGCAGGATGCGGGTTTTTTAAGGCCTATGATCCCCGAGGTACGTTTATTCCGGAGGACGTTCAAACATTCTCCGTGGATTTTTTTAACAATGAAGCCGCCATTGTCAATCCTCAGCTCAGCCTGCAGTTTACGGAAAAACTCAAAACCAAGTTTCAGTCCGAAACGAGGCTCAGACTCATCAATGGCGACGGTGACTACAAATTAGGCGGTGTAATTAAGGATTACCGCATTGAGCCTGCCACCCGAAACGCCAATACAGGAACGGCAGAGAACCAGCTCACCATTACCGTGAGACTGGACTTTGTTTGCGAAAAACACCCTGAGAAAAATCAGAGTAAAGAATTCTCCTTTTTCCGCACATATGACGCATCCAAAAACCTGAGTGCGGTGGAAGGAGCCCTTTCGTCTGAAATTTCCGATAACATAGTACAACAGATATTTGCAGCCATTGCACTGGACTGGTGAACAGCGAACATCTATCCCATATCGTACAGCAACCGGAGAGAATTACAGGGCAGGATGCCCTGGAACTGGAAGAGTTATGCCGCAAGTTTCCGGCCTTCCCCACCCCGTTTATACTGCTGGCAAGATATTATCAGCAAACAGGCGATTACAGGGCTGAAGAAGCAATACAAAATGCCGCACTGCGGGTAACGGACAGGGCCTGGCTTTCTGATTTTGTTCTCAACCAATCCGAAGAACCTGTAACGGCTGAAGAAACCGCACTGCCTGAGGAAGAACCTTTAGCGGAGACAACCCCTGCCGATGATATTCCTGCAGAAACACACAGTCTTGAACAGGTTGCAGAAATATCCGAAGTGGAAGCCGTTGAAGCCGTGGATAGTGAAAATCCCGCCACAGAGGAACCTGTATGGGTTGTTGAAGAGGTAATGATCACAGAAGAAATCACCACGGAAGAAACAGAACCCTTCTCCGTTTCCACGTTATTTATTCCGGAGGACCCTGAGGAATCGGTTTTTGAGGAAATAGAAACATTCGAAACAGGCAATGAAGCATCGATACTTGGATTTTCTCCTGCTGCGCTGAATGAAACAGAAAACTACACGGTGGAAATGGGATCCGATGGCACGGTGGACGCCGGGGGCTTGATACTGCCATTTACTGAGCCCGAGGTTGAGGAATCCGATACACTTGCTGAAAAAGTAGAAGTCACAAAGCCTGTAATTGGCGTATTTGCCAGCTACCAGATTGAACAGTATTTCCCCAGTATTGAACCCGAAAACAATGGTAAACCCACAGATTTTTACAGCTGGCTAAACAACCCTGTCGCCGCAGGCGATGAAGACAAACCTGCTGTAGAAGACCTGCAGGAATCAGAGAACCACAGATTGCAGCAGCAGTCCATCATTGACAAGTTCATTCAGTCCGATCCCGGCGTTATCAGACCCAAAAAAGAGTTCTTTACACCGGAAACCGCTGCCAAAAAAAGCGAAAACTTGCCGGAAAATCTTGCAACTGAAACCCTGGCAAAAGTCTATCTGCAGCAGGGGAACACCGAGGGAGCCATTCTCATTTATGAACGATTGATGTTGAAATTTCCCGAAAAAAACACGTACTTTGCAGACCTTATCCAAAAAATAATACAAGAAAACAACCCATGACCATTATTCTTATCCTCGGAATCATCGTTGCTATACTGTTAATGTTAGTTATTCTGGTACAAAACCCCAAAGGCGGCGGATTGGCTTCCAACTTCAGCCAGGGAAACCAGATCTTCGGCGTGGAAAAGACAACCGATATCGTTGAGAAAATCACCTGGGGCGGTGCCGCACTCATTTTGGTAATTTCGCTCGTAGCTGCAGGTTTTAACACCAAAAGAAGCAGCAAGCAGGACCCCAATAAAAAGCCCGCTACTGAGCAGACCGAAACCGAAGAATTGCCGGATATCAAGGCTAAAAAAGGCAACTAAGCGAAACGGGCAGATTGCCTGATTCCACCGTTGTACCGGTCTCACCTTCATCCATTTTAACGTTTAAACGTGGCTTTCAAAATCAGATTTTTTGGATTAGCCATTTGTTTTTCATGCTTTATTTGCACAAACGCAAAAGCACAACCGGAGCCATTTTCCGGGGGAATAGGAGTACATGCAGGCTCCCTGCTTAAACTCCCAGGCAATTTGAGCCATGCGCCAATACTCGGTTTGCGGATTGATGGAAGAATACCTGTGTTTTCACCTTTGATCAGCATACAAACCCACACAGGATGGGAATATGCCATAATGCGTGTAGAAAGCAATAATGCCGGAAAAACGCTGCAAACGGCGCGGGCGCAGTATCTGCGGACGGGCGTGGCAGTGAACCTGCGTTTGTATACTTCCCGAAAACAAACCGGAATAGAACTAGTAGGCGGAATGGATTATCGCGGCAAAATATACGAAAGCAGCGACTGGCAACTGACGGGGCAACAACCTGTGAGTTACTTCCCTGAAAACCAGATACTGGCACCGGTTAAGGTCAGTCGTTTTGCCGAAAATGACAAACGAAGGTTAAATATTTATGCCGAAGTGGTGTTTAATTCGGGAAACCGGCAATCTGCCATCAATGGTATTAGCGCCGGTGTTCAATGGAACTGGTTTGCCACACAAAGAAAACAATACTTTAAAGGCACACACCGAACCCTTCAATGGGATGACATCTGGCCGGCACAATTCTTTTAGACATAGGGATTACCCCTGAATCTTCGAATGGTCTTAAAGCTTTCAATCAAAATAAGATATAAAAAAGCTAAGGCGGGGATGATGATAAAATGCCGAATCTGCGGTAACTGAAAACTAAAAAACAATTGAAGGGCTGGTAGGCATACGATTGCTGTAAAAACAAGCAATGACGATGATAGAATCAGCGCTGGAGCCTTTCCAAGGGAAAATAATTCTGTTAAAAAGCCCCTGGAATCGGAAAGTCCGGAGACAATCATAATGTTTATTCCCAAAATAAGCGTGCTGAATGTCAGCACCCTGACCTCACCATCGGCATGACCTTCAGACTTGCTCATCAAATAGATAAAAATAACACAGCCAAGCAAAGACATCCCTTTCAGAAAAGCATACCCAATATCACGACCGCTGAAAAACCTTTTCTTTAGGCTTCTGGGACGACGGTTCATGATGTCTGGTTCATCTCTTTCCGATTCAAATGCAATGGCACAGACAGGATCAATAATCAATTCCAGAAAGACGATGTGTAAGGGCATCAGCAGAATAGGCAACGAAGGGAAAAATGCCGGCAGCAAGGTTAATCCAATGATGGGAATATGAACGGCAAAAATGAAAGCCATGGCTTTCTGGAGGTTGTCAAAAATTCTGCGTCCCATACGAATTCCTGCCACGATGGAAGCAAAATGATCGTCCAGCAAAACCAGTGCAGCAGCCTCCCTTGCCACGTCTGTGCCCCTGTTACCCATTGCAATGCCTATATCGGCTGCTTTTAATGCCGGCGCATCGTTTACCCCGTCACCGGTCATAGCCACCACCTCTCCGGACTGCTTCAGTGCTTTCACAATGGTAATTTTCTGAGCCGGTGTAACCCGAGCGAAAATAACAGCTTTTTTTACCTTGGTTATCAGGTCCGCATCCGACAAAACCTGTAGTTCATCTCCGGTAATAATTTCACCTTCAGGCATTCCTGCCTTTCGGGCAATGCTGGCCGCCGTAAGCGGATAGTCACCGGTTATCATGACGGGCCTTATTCCCGCAGACAGACACGCTTTCATAGCCTCAGGAACCTCAGGTCTCAACGGATCGTAAAAGGCAGCAAAACCCACAAAAGAAAACACCAGATCTTCCATATTGAGCGGCAGAGAGCTACCACTGATTTTGGCTATGGCCATCCCCAGAATTCGAGAGCCTTCATTGGCCATTTGCTGAAGATAACTATGCAGTGCATCTTCATTTGCAGGACGGCATAGCTTCAAAACAGATTCAGGCGCACCTTTGCAGTATACCTCTGTAATGCCAGTGTTTCGATTATTGTAGGCCATGGCCATAAACATCCTGTCATTATCAGGAGGCATTTCCCACACCGGCTCAGCGGCTGTAAAATCAGGGGCTTGCCGGGATTTCCACTCACGTAAAACAGCATTATCAATGGGATCGGCCGTATTATTCCGGGATGCAAGGGCGGCACAATCCAGCAAGACTCTTGCCGGTTCCGGTAATTCAAACTCATCCAGTGTAAAAACGTTCACTCCATCCGACAATTGTGCGAGCGTCATTCTGTTTTGGGTAAGTGTTCCTGTTTTATCGGTGCATAATACCGTCGCAGAACCCAGTGTTTCTATGGCAGATGGATTGCGGGTGAGCACCTGCCTGGAAGAAAGACGCCATGCACCCAATGCCATAAAAACCGTGAGCACAACCGGAAATTCCTCGGGCATAATGGCCATGGCAGATGAAAGACCTGTCAGCACTGCCTGAATCAGATCCTTTCGCGTGATATAAAAAACACCGATAACCACCAGACTGATGATCACGCCGGCTATAGCCAGCTTGCGGGTGAGCGATTTCAGGTCTAGATACATGGGAGAATCGGAAGCCTTTATTCCTTCCAGGGAGAGGGCAATTCCACCCATGGCCGATTTGCCTGCGGTTCTTTCTACTTCGGCTTCGGCTGTTCCTTTTACCACCAGCGTTCCTGCATAAACCTTATTCTCTTCGGGCTTAATCGATCTGTGAACCGGTACTGATTCCCCCGTAACAACAGATTCATCCAGCATAAGCTGTATGGAGGATATCACCACCGCATCGGCAGAAATGCGGTCTCCTTCCGAGAGCAACATAATATCTCCGGGAACCAGTTCCCTGGAGGGAATTCTGTATGAATTACCTTCTCGGCGAACCATGACCCTCGGCGCTGACAGGGATTTTAGTGCATCCAGTGTTTTTCGGGTTTTTTTTGTCTGCAGATAGGTAATACTCATAATGACGCTGAAAGCCGTAATCAATATTACACCCTCCCGGTAATCACCAATAAATACATATAATACACCGCACGCCAGCAGAAGTAAAAACATAGGTTCGGATACTACTTCCTTCAGTGCATGCCAGGCTGAGGAACTACGTGCAATGTTCCATTCATTGTATCCGTATTTTTTTAAGCGGTCGGCAGCCTCCTGCCGGCTGAGTCCTTCCTTCATAATCTTTATTTAAGCTGCACCCAAACATCCAGCGTATCCCCGGGCAAAAATGCATCGCCGCTGCACTGCAGCGGATTCAGATCCCGTAAACTTTTTGAAATGATAAAATCGCTTCTGGCAGTTGCTCCGCGCAACCAGTAGTCGGAAAAAGCTTCGTCCGTAAGGGTTTCCACATAAGAAACAAGCCGCCCCTGGCGGGTAGGATCATTTACAAAAACCGAAATATCCGACCAGGTTTCAAAACCAATATGATAACCAAGAAGTTGACCTTGGGTTAGTTTATCTCCTATGAAAAATTCACGTATCGTTGCTACATGAAAAAGCATCATCCGAAAAGCCGGGTATTGATCTGATTGTATCTCGATTTTAAATCCCGCCCACTCCTGCTCAAAACGGGTGACGGTACCCGAAATCGGGGAAAAAATTTGGATATTTGACCAATTTATTGTATCTTTAGGAAAGAAATAATGCTTCATGCTGCGGCACTGCTCGGTAAAATCGCTGTAGTCGTGACCGGCAGAGGAGCGGAATCTGGATATTTTACTGATTTTATCCAGTTCCAGATAATGTTCCGAAAACTTTGGAATGCCCTGTGTTTCTATATTCCAGACATCTTCAGGGGTTCCATTGTTATTGTTTTTCTTTTTACAGGATGATTGCCATAACAATCCGGAATATAAAATTACCAGGGCTGACAACAGGAAAAAACGGCTATGCTTCACAAAGTGAAGTTAGGTTCACCCCCAATCGAATTAAGTGCGTTCAGTCAGCCCTTCGGGCAATTCAAATCAGCCGATGCGGCTTGCCAGATCGAGGCCGTGCTTGCGGGAAGTCTCGCGGGCAATTTCGTAACCTGCGTCTGCATGGCGGATAACGCCCATTCCGGGATCGTTGTGCAACACGCGTTTCAGGCGTGCTTCGGCTTCATCGGTGCCATCTGCCACGATTACCATGCCCGAGTGAATGCTGTAGCCCATACCTACACCGCCACCGTGATGCAGACTCACCCAGCTGGCGCCACCACCTGTATTGACCAAGGCATTCAGAATCGGCCAGTCGGCAATGGCATCGCTGCCATCCAGCATGGCTTCCGTTTCGCGGTTGGGCGAAGCCACCGATCCGGTATCCAAATGGTCGCGGCCGATAACGATGGGCGCCTTTACCTTACCGGTTCTTACCAACTCATTAAACATCAGCCCGGCTTTTTCCCTTTCGCCTTGTCCCAGCCAGCAAATACGGGCGGGCAGGCCCTGAAAGGCGATTTTCTCGCGGGCCATAGTCATCCAGCGTTTCATGCTTTGGTTTTCCGGGAAAAGTTCCAGAATGGCCTGATCGGTTACATATATATCTTCGGGATCGCCGCTCAGCGCTACCCAACGGAATGGCCCTTTACCCTCACAAAACAGCGGGCGTATGAAAGCAGGCACAAATCCGGGAAAATCAAAGGCATTTTTTAGTCCTTTTTCAAAAGCACGACCGCGAAGGTTATTGCCGTAATCAAAAGTAATGCTGCCGCGCTGCTGCAATTCCAACATTAGTTTCACATGGTGAACCATGGTATCGTAACTGAGCGCAGTATATTTTTCGGGATCCAAGCGACGCAGTTTATCGGCGGCCTCCACATCCATGCCTTCGGGATAGTAACCTATCAGCGGGTCGTGGGCACTGGTTTGGTCGGTAAGGGTTTCGGGTGCAATATTTCTGGCAATCAGCCTTTCCAGCAGTTCCACGGCATTGCAAAGCACGCCAATGCTCACGGCAGCGCCTTTTTCCTTGGCTGCAAGCGCCATGTCAATGGCTTCATCCACGTCGCGGCTCATTACGTCCAAATAGCGGGTTTCCAGGCGTTTTCTAATGCGCCACTCTTCTACTTCCGCCACCAGCGCCACACCTTCATTCATGGTTATGGCCAGGGGCTGGGCTCCGCCCATTCCACCCAAACCAGCGGTAACGTTCAGGGTTCCTTTTAAGGTTCCGCCAAAATGCTGTCGGGCGCATTCTGCGTAGGTTTCGTAGGTCCCCTGCACAATGCCCTGAGAACCGATATAAATCCAGCTTCCCGCGGTCATCTGTCCGTACATAATGAGTCCTTTGGCCTCGAGTTCGCGGAAATGATCCCAGTTGGCCCAATTGGGTACCAGCTGACTGTTGCTTATCAGCACCCGCGGGGCGTCTTTGTGGGTTGGCAAAATTGCCACAGGCTTTCCGCTCTGAACAATCAGCGTTTCGTTGTCATTCAACTCCCGGAGGGATTTCAAAATATCATCAAACGCCTTCCAGTTTCGGGCAGCTTTTCCAAGTCCGCCATACACAATCAAATCCTCGGGCTTTTCGGCCACATCCGGATCCAGGTTGTTCTGAATCATGCGGTATGCAGCCTCCTGAATCCATCCTTTACAGTTGAGTTTGGTGCCTGTTGGGGCAGTTACGATACGTGGACCTGATGCGGGTTGAGTCATGCTGCAAAATTACACATAAGTTGGCGGTTTAAGGCCGCTATTTGTTGGATTTACCAAGCCATTTCCCTTCACAATCAGCCCGTAAACTTCATCGTCAGGCTGATTCTTTTGCGTTGAGCATCCACATCCATTACGCGCACTTTCACGTGCTGTCCGAGCGAAACCACTTCTGTGGGGTGCTTCACAAACCTGTTGCTGAGCTGGCTCACGTGCACCAGTCCATCCTGCTTTACACCAATATCCACAAAGGCGCCAAAATCGGTAATATTGGTCACGATTCCATTCAGTTCCAGCCCGGGTTCCAGGTCTGAAATACTGCGCACCTGATCGCTGAAACCCACGGCCTGAAAGGCTCCGCGTGGATCAAGGCCCGGCTTTTGCAATTCCTTAATGATGTCATTCAGTGTAGGAAGCCCAATTCCCTGCAATTCGTTCACATAGTTTTCCGGCTTCAGGGTTTTTACTTTTTCCGAATCCGACAATAACGCAGACACGGAATGTCCGGAATCGGAAGCCATGCGCCGCACAAGTTCATATCGCTCGGGGTGAACCGCACTATTATCCAGGGCATTCACAGCACCGCGTATGCGCAGAAATCCCGCACATTGTTCGAAAGCTTTGGCGCCCAGACGGGGAACCTCTTTGAGTTGCTCACGCGTTTTGAATCCTCCTAGCTTTTTTCGGTGTTCAAGTATATTTTGTGCCAATACGGGTCCGAGTCCGCTCACATAGGAGAGCAGGTGTTTACTGGCGGTATTCAGGTTTACGCCAACTGTATTCACAGCGCTTTCCACCACTGCATCCAGGCGTTTTTTTAGCAGGGTTTTATTCACATCGTGCTGGTACTGACCTACACCAATATTTCCGGGATCAATCTTCACCAATTCAGCGAGTGGATCCATTAATCGGCGTCCAATGGAAATGGCGCCACGCACGGTTACATCCAGTTTTGGAAATTCCTCCCTGGCCACTTCTCCGGCACTGTAGATACTGGCTCCGGCCTCATTAACCATGTAAACCGGCACCTTATTACCCAAAGATTCTTTTACAAACGCTTCCGTTTCGCGTCCGGCGGTTCCGTTGCCCACTGCAATGGCTTCAGGGTTATATTTAGAAACCCATTCCTGCAAGGTTTTTGCGGACTTTTCAACTTCTTTCTGCGGTTCGTGCGGGTAAATGGCGGTGTGGTCCAAAAAATTCCCTTTTTCATCCAGCGCCACCATTTTACAGCCGGTTCTAAAACCCGGATCGATGGCCAGCATGCGCTTTTCTCCCAGCGGCGGTGCCAGCAAAAGCTGACGGGCATTTAGCGCAAATACGGCAATGGCTTCTTCATCGGCTTTTTCAGTAGCTTTTTGCAACATTTCGCTTTGCAGCTGGGGCTGCAGCAATCTTTCCCAGGAATCTTCCAGGGCCATTTTCACCTGCTCGGTAGCATCGCAATAGCCGTGCAGCACCTGTCGGCGAATGATTTGAATGGCTCTTTCGTCATCCGGACTCACGGATATTTTCAGAAACCCCAGCGATTCGCCACGAAACATCGCGAGCAGCCTGTGCGACGGGCATTTCAGAAGATTTTCATGGTAATCAAAGTAATCTCGGAATTTTTGTGCCTCTGTATCTTCTTTTTTCCCTCGGGTAACCTTGCATTTTAGCACACCTTCCTTTTCAAAAAGCAGACGCAGGTTGCCTCTCACGGCAACATTCTCACTTATCCATTCTGCAATAATATCGCGGGCGCCCTGCAGGGCTTCCTCCCTATTTGCTACCTGATCGTTAATAAATATATCAATTTCCTGCCAAAAACGGTCATTTTTCTGTTCAAAAATCATGGCTGCCAGCGGCTCCAATCCCTTTTCCCTTGCGGCATCAGCCTTGCTGCGCTTTTTGGGTTTGTAGGGCAGATACAAATCTTCCAGTTGCTGCAGTTCTGTTGCTGATTCGATGGCCTGTTTTAAATCGGGAGTAAGCTTGCCCTGTTCCTGAATCTGCTGAAGAATGAAACTGCGTCGTTTCTCCAGCTCCTGCAGCTCTTCCCACAAATCCTTGATGCGCTGTATCTGCACTTCATCCAGATTTCCGGTTACTTCCTTGCGGTAACGGGAAATGAATGGCACGGTGCTGCCCTCGCTAAAAAGACGAAGCGTGTTTTTGACCTGTGATTCGCGAACATTCAGGACAGAAGCAATGCGTTTTTCGAACATAAAGTCACGAAAATACCATTTCAGCAGTGCCGGATTTCCTCAAATTATTGACAATGGAAAATCCATCAATTCCTGAATTTTAAGGGTAGCCCCTTCCGGAACCGAGTATCCCATCCAACGTGCAAATTCGGTGATAAGGGAATCAGGTTGATTGCGTGCCGCGTTGCCGCCGGATTTGGATAATTTTTGTCCCTCCGTGTCCAGCAACAATTCATGGTGATGAAACTGAATTTTATCAAAAGCCACAATTTCGGCCGCCAGAGCTATTTCCTTCTGAATTTGGGTGGAATATTTCAGGTCATTACCCCGAAAAACATGCGTTATGCCATAATCAATATCATCGCAAATACTGCCGATATGGTATGCCGAAATGCCTTCTTTTCGCAGTACAACCGGATCTCCGGAATCCACTCCGAATGCACTGCGATTGAAACGAACTGCACTAACATCTTCCTGAAAAACAAGCCCTTTCGACCTGCATATTCCGGGGTAATCACCCGAAAAACCCTGCTCCGCGAGTGATTTCCGGCTGCAATTGCACACATACGTAAAACCCTTATCTGATAAAGTTTTTATCAATTCAACATACCGGTCGGTACGGTGTTTTTGTGACCATTTTCGGTAAAAATCATCGGGGCCTGACGGTCCGATATCCCAATCCAAACCCAATGCTTCAAGATCTTTAAAAATGGCTTCCACAAACTCCGGTTTTGCCCTGTCAGAATCAAGATCATCCAGGCGCAGAAAAACCTTTCCGCCCCGTTGTCTGGCAAAAAGCCAGTTCAGCAAGAAATTATAAAAATTACCGCGGTGCAAATATCCGCTGGGTGTAGGAGCCAACCGGGTAATGATTTCAGTTTTTTTCATGGGCACGGCTTTGGGTTACCCAACGCAGCATTCCAAAACTGTAACTATCGTCCAGTAAGCTTTTCACAGACGAGAGATTTGGCTCCGGTGCTTTTTCCATGGCTTCGGTTATTTCCTGAATCTGCTCGGCGGTGAGCAATTCTTCCAGTGACAATTTGCCTGCCGCAATGCAATGGCCCAGGTGGGTTTCCACCGTTCCCGGCGTAATGCCTCGCATTTGTGCAATATCTTCTATGGAGTGGCCTTCGCGGTGCAGTTGCAATGTCACTTCCTGTGATTCGCCTTTGGGCGCTTTTCCCGGTTTTGAATCTGCTTTTACGGGCGCTCCCGGTGCCTCGCGAACAATCTTTTTATCTCCCGTGTACAATGAAGCACCATTCAGGCGCATGCCATAAAGGTTGTTCAGGCTAAACCAGAGACGTTCCAGCAAAGTATCGGCTTTCTCAAAATATTTCTTTACGCGTGACCGAACAGAAAGTGACTGATGTAGCGCTGTCAGCGGCAATATAACCCTGCTGTGAAGCTGTTCGGCAAAATAATCTGCTCCTTTGGTAATGCGGTCTGCCAGCTTTGCCACCTGCTGCTCATCTTCAAAGTCATGGGGAAAAATCAGCATAATTTCGCTGCGAAAACGAAGCGCCACTTCCTCAATTCCCATGAGTTCGGCAGACCAGTTATCGGTTTTCTCAAATACTTCCTTTGGCAAAGCGGAAGTCAGCTCTCTGTTCTCATCGCGCCAGCCCTGCATTTGAAACAGCGGTTCTTCAAAATTGAAAACTTTGAGCAGTCTTGCTCTTACATAGGCTTGCTGTTCCTGCCAAAGACGGTCTTCAAGTGCAGCACGGCCCGGCCTTACAGAACTAAACTCCACGATGCGTGCATCGCACTGAATGCTGCGCGAAGTAATTTCACTTTTCAACACCAGCCCATCCATGCTCCGGCATCGGCTGAGGGCCACATACACCTGACCGGGCGCAAAGGATTTTCCTGCATCAATCACCGCCTTATCGAAGCTCAAACCCTGACTTTTATGTATTGTTATCGCCCATGCCAGACGTATGGGATACTGCACAAAACTGCCGAGAATTTCTTCATCCAGTTTGTCGCCGGCTTTGCTGAGTGCATATCGTTTATTCTCCCAGGTTTCGGACTTTACCTTAATAATTTCACCCGTTTCCTGAAACTCCACTTCTATGTGCGCCTCTTCAATTTTATGAATAACCCCGATTTTACCGTTAAAATATTGCTTTTCGGATGAGGTGTCGTTTTTCACAAACATAACCTGAGCACCTATTTTCACCCGCAAGGCACTTTCAGTGGGATACAGGTTTTCAGGAAAATCCTTGTGAATTTTGGCAATCAGGTATTTTTCCTCACCCTCCAGTTTTTTCAGCGCCTCTTCATTCATGCGATCGGCAGTGGCATTGTGAGTGGTGAGCGTTACAAAGCCTGCTTCCTTTTCCGGCTGAAAATCCGGTTGATAGTATTGCATGAGGGTTTCATAGTCATCACGGTCAAATTCGGCATGCCGGATGCGGTTCAGTAAACCCACAAACTGTCGGTCGGTCTGTCTGTGAACGGTTTCAAGCTCCAGTTGCACCGGATTTATTTTTTTATAGGCGTGGGAATCGAAGAAATAACGGCCTCCGTAATATTGCCCCAGGAGACCCGCCTCATCCTCTTTCACGACGGGCGCCAGCTGGTACAAATCTCCAATCAGCAGCAACTGCACACCACCGAAGGGTTCGGCATTTCTTCTAACAGTTCTCAGAGACAAATCAATGGCGTCCATAATATCCATGCGCACCATGCTTACTTCATCAATCACCAGCAGTTCCAGTTCCCGCAGCAGTTCCAGTTTCTGCGCGGGATAGCGAAAATGCCGCATCATCATGAGCGTATTGTTGGCCAGATTGGGATCGACGGGATCTGCCGAAGGAATAAACGCCTTGGTGGGCAGGCCAAATAAGGAATGCAGGGTAACACCACCGGCATTGATGGCCGCGACGCCTGTTGGCGCAGCCACCACATACCTTTTTCCGCAGGAAGGAACAACGGTTTTTAAAAAGGTGGTCTTACCGGTTCCTGCTTTTCCGGATAAATAAATGTGGGCGCGGGTAGAGGAAACAAATTCAGAAGCTAAATCAAACATAAAATCACTCATAACAAAAAAATTAAAAATAAGGCCGAATATACAACACACAGCAGATATGGAAAAATAACATTGTGCGAGCACCGTACTTCCATTTATTTTTGTTAATATATTTGATGTCAGC
The DNA here is from genome assembly GCA_947463125.1 of Flavobacteriales bacterium. Lineage (GTDB taxonomy): Bacteria > Bacteroidota > Bacteroidia > NS11-12g > UBA955 > RGEC01. The sequence goes on from CANHQZ010000021.1 coordinate 30,962, forward strand.
TTCTTTGCCTTTTTGATAAACCCATGGTAAATTCATCAAAAAACAATTCTAGTCACATACAGCAATTCGCCTTTAAACAAGGGCTTACACAGGAATTTGAAATTGCAGATTTATGTGAATTATACAAAAACAGCCATTCTCTGCTCACTGTACCGCACAGAACCGAATTCTATCACATTTTATGGTGTCTGGAAAACGAATCTATCCACCAAATTGATTTTAGCCCCGTTGCAACGAAACCGGGAAGTGTCATATTCATCCACAAAGACATGGTTAAACAATTCAATGACAAAAACACCGGCAAGGGGAAAATGATTTTATTTACGGATACCTTTTTCAGCACGCAGCAGCAGCACATTCAATTTTTAAATACTACCGCACTTTTCAATGACTTTTTTCGCGTGGCTCAAATCGATAATACAAATGAAAATATTACCACTATTCTCAGACAAATTGAACACGAATACAGTCAAATATTTGACCATCACAAACCTGTCATTCTTCAAAATTTACTGCACAACCTGCTGATGCAATGTGAACGGGAATACCGTAAAAACCATATGCAAATAATCACCCATGGTATAGAACTAAACACACTGGTCTCTTTCAAACATCTCCTGGAAAAACATTACCAGAAAACAAAGCTGGTCTCATTTTATGCATCAATGCTCAATATCACCGAAAAGAAACTTGCCCAATACACCCTCAAAACGGTGGGTAAAACACCAAAAGATATTATAAACGAGAGGGTTATACTGGAAGCAAAAAGACTTCTTGCCCACACGCATTTAAACATAAAGGAGATTGGTTTTCAGCTTGGATTTGACGAGCCAACCAATTTTGTGAAGTTTTTTAAAAAACAAGAATCTATTCTACCAGGAGCGTTCAGAGAACAGTATATATAGACATAAAATTACCATATAAACGCTGATTTTCACCATTTTAAACATTCATTATCAATGCATTTTCGAGAACTCATATATCCTTATGGCTTTCTCCAAAAAAGAATCAGCTATCTCGTTTTTGAAACATAGTAAAACGCGAAGTCCGGAGGCATTACGCTGGATTCATCCGCAGAAATATAAATGTCACATAGGAACCTCAGGAATAGGCATGTTGGGATTTGCTGAAAAAATGCTAAGGCAGCAAAAACAGGGATATGAAATTCATCCATTTAAAACACTGCAAGATGGCAACTATGTTGCTGCTTTTTCAACCCATCAGGAAACGCTGCCGGTTATTTATATCGATATTCTGAGGTTTTACGGGGACAAAATCATTGAACACTGGGAAAACCACATTAAGTTCGGAGATTCCGCCATAGTCATTGAAATACTTTCAGATTCTGACAATGAAAGCATATCAGGCAAGGGACAAAACAAAAAACGCGCGCAGGAATTAATTCATGAGGGATTGGTGTTAAAAAATGTAAATATGTTTAAGACCGCGATAAACACGGATCACTTTTCCTACATAAACCTAAATTCAGATCTTGGCATTTTGCATGTTAACCAATTCCCCTTAATAGCACGTTCACTGAAAAAAAAATCATACCACAGCGTACTCAACGTCATCGCCGAAGGGAGCCTAGCACTGGCTTGCAGCGAGGGTAGTATAAACGAAGTTCCCTGCATACTGATAGATATATTCAAATTTCACAAAAAGGAATTGATACAACTTGTGCAGCTGAACTCAGAAAGCAAGTAATCCCGGGGATTACATGTTTCTTCGGTACTGGCCACCCACTTCAAACAAAGCCTGCGTTATCTGGCCCAGCGTACAAACCTTGGCCGCTTCCATCAGTTGTTCAAAGACATTTCCGTTTTGTACCGCCGTTTCCTGAATGGCTTTCAGTGCTGCCTGCGCAGAATCTGCGTTGCCTTTGTGCAGGTTTTTAACAGTTTCAATCTGGCGGTCTTGTTCTTCTTTGGTGCTTCGGATAACTTCCTGTGGCAAAACAGTGGGAGAACCTTTGCTGCTGAGGAATGTATTCACGCCGATAATGGGCAGTTCTCCGGAGTGTTTCAGGGTTTCATAATACAGGCTTTCCTCCTGAATTTTGCTGCGCTGATACATGGTTTCCATGGATCCAAGCACACCACCGCGTTCGGTGATACGATCAAACTCAGTCAACACAGCCTCTTCCACGAGATCCGTTAATTCTTCAATGATAAAACTGCCCTGCAGGGGATTTTCGTTTTTGGCCAGACCCAATTCACGGTTAATAATCAACTGAATGGCCATAGCACGGCGCACGCTTTCTTCTGTAGGCGTGGTAATGGCTTCATCATAGGCATTCGTATGAAGGCTGTTGCAGTTGTCGTAAATTGCATAGAGCGCCTGCAAAGTAGTGCGAATGTCGTTGAAGTCTATTTCCTGCGCATGCAAACTGCGGCCGCTGGTTTGAATATGGTATTTCAGCATCTGGCTACGCTCATTGCCTCCGTATTTCAGCTTCATGGCTTTTGCCCAAAGGCGTCTGGCCACCCTGCCGATAACCGCATATTCCGGATCGGTGCCGTTGCTGAAGAAGAAACTCAGGTTGGGTGCAAAATCATCAATGTGCATACCTCGGCTGAGGTAATATTCCACATACGTGAAACCATTTGCCAGGGTAAATGCCAGCTGGGTAATAGGATTGGCGCCCGCTTCGGCAATGTGATAGCCCGAAATGCTTACGCTGTAAAAATTCCTGACTTTGCCGGTGATGAAATGCTGCTGTACATCACCCATCAGGCGCAGTGCAAACTCGGTACTGAAAATGCACGTATTCTGGGCCTGATCTTCTTTCAAGATATCTGCCTGCACCGTTCCACGCACCTGGCTCAACGTGAATGCCTTGATTTCATCATACACTTCACGCGGCAACACCTGATCGCCGGTCACGCCCAGCAGCATGAGGCCAAGTCCGTCATTGCCCTCGGGCAAATCGCCATGGTATGTGGGTCTTGGAACCCCTTTTTGCGCATAGATAGCCGCAATTTTCGCTTCGACTTCTTTTTCCAGGCCATGCTTTTTGATATACAATTCGCACTGCTGATCAATAGCCGCATTCATGAAGAAAGCAAGCATCATGGGAGCAGGACCATTGATGGTCATGGAAACCGACGTTTTGGGATCGGCCAGGTTGAAGCCGCTGTATAGCCTTTTGGCATCATCCAGGCAGCAAATACTTACACCTGCATTCCCAATTTTACCATAAATATCGGGACGTGTGTCGGGGTCGCGGCCATACAATGTAACACTGTCAAACGCCGTGCTTAGGCGCTTTGCGGGCATCCCCAGACTCACATAATGAAAACGTTTGTTGGTTCTTTCAGGTCCGCCTTCGCCCGCAAACATCCGCGTAGGATCTTCTCCCTCGCGTTTAAACGGATAAATACCGGCAGTGTACGGAAAAAATCCAGGCGTATTTTCCTGCATGGCCCAGCGAACCTTGTCGCCCCAGCTTTGCATACGTGGCATGGCTACCTTTGGGATATCCAGATGACTCAGGCTTTTGGTGTAATTGGGTACACGAATTTCTTTACCCCTCACATAATAAACATAGTGTTCGTCTTTATACTTCTGTTCCTCCGCATGCCAGCCCTGAATCATATCCCACACATGCCCGTCCAAACTGCGTTTCAGCGCATCAAATTCGGCCATCAGCACTTTCAGTGTATCAAAGTTTTGTTTCCCTTCGCACTGCTGTTTTACAGCAGTAAAAAATGCTTCTGCTCCTTCTACCACTGGCCTTTCAATGCCCGAAAGCGTTTCTATGGAGCGCCAAAGGCTGTACATCGCATCGGCAATGGCACTTTGCTTTTTTACATGCTTATCGTAATTGCGGTTGTTATCACTGATTTCGCTGAGGTACCGTGTGCGGGCCGGTGGAATGATGAAGATTTTTTCGCTCATTTCCGTGGCCGATTTCCACTGGCTATGCAAAGGTGCGGCTGTTTTGGCTGCAATGGTCTGCATCAATGAAAGGTACAGCGTATTCATGCCCGGGTCATTAAACTGGCTGGCAATGGTGCCAAAAACCGGCATGGTATCCGTGTCTTTATCAAACAGCTTATGGTTGCGCTGGTATTGCTTCCGAACATCACGCAGGGCGTCCAGTGCACCGCGTTTGTCAAATTTATTCAGCGCTACTACATCGGCGTAATCCAGCATATCGATTTTCTCCAGCTGGGTAGCGGCGCCGTATTCGGGTGTCATCACATACAGACACACATCGCTGTGTTCGGTAATTTCCGTATCGCTCTGCCCGATGCCGCTGGTTTCTACAATGATGAGGTCATAGCCGGCCACTTTCAGGATATTTACCGCCTCATCCACATGTCCGCTGAGCGCCAGATTGGCCTGACGGGTTGCCATACTGCGCATGTAAACCCTGTCATTGTGTATACTATTCATGCGAATACGGTCCCCGAGCAGGGCTCCGCCGGTTTTGCGCTTACTGGGATCTACGCTGATTATTCCGATGTATTTTTCAGGAAAATCGGCCAGAAAACGGCGCACCAGTTCATCCACCAATGAGCTTTTTCCTGCTCCGCCGGTGCCGGTAATCCCCAAAACCGGGGTTTTTACACCTGCCGCTTTTTCGCGGATTTGAGACAGCACAGCAGCATGCTTTTCCGGGTGATTTTCAGCAGCCGATAT
>CANHQZ010000022.1 GCA_947463125.1 Flavobacteriales bacterium
CACCATTGGCAGCAACACTTCAGGTGCCATTACCTTAACCGGATATGCCGGTGGTGGCACCGGTAGTGAGGCCATATCATTAAGCAGCAGCAGCACCGTGGGTGGAACCACCCATGGCAGAAATATTTTACTGCAGGGCAACTCATTTTCCATTCCAAGCGCCGCTTCCATTCTTACCACAGGCCAACTGACCATTGAACCAACCTCCAGTTCGTTTACCAGCGCATTAACCTATCCCATAACCAACTTATCGGTTGCCGGCACAATAACGGGCCTTACCCTTGGAAAATCGACCAATACCGCAGATATCACGGTTTCTTCTGCCCAGACCGTAGCAGGCCCGATTTCTCTTTATGGCGGTACACTTACCTTAAACGAAAACCTGGCATCCTCTTCCGGCGGCAACATCAGCCTGTATGGCAACACCCTCTCTTTTGCTTCAGGCAAAACCGTGAGTTCTACCGGTGAGCTGCTTGTTGCTCCGCAGGCGGTGAGCACAACCGTTGGCCTGGCCGGCGCTACCGGCACCCTTCAGGTTACCTCCACACACCTCAGCACCAACTTCGCCAATGGGTTTTCCAACATTACCATCGGCAGCGACGCACAAACCGGCAACATTGCCTCCAACGCCTTTACCCTGCAGGATAATATTACCTTCAAAACCACAGGAACCCTATCCCTGGGAGGTAACATTACCCTCGGCACCAACAACGCCACCCTGGGCAGTGCGCTCAGCATGGGCACCGGAACAAACTATTTCCAGACCAACAGTACAGGCGTGCTCAAACGCAGTGTGGGCAATGCCGGAACTTTTGCCTTCCCTGTGGGAAATAGCGCCTACAACCCTGTAAGCATCACCAACAATACCGGCAGTTCGGACGAGTTTAACCTGCGCGTGCTGGATGAGGTATACCGTGATGGAACATCCGGTTCCGTGCTTACTTCGCCACGTGTAAAACGCACCTGGCTGATAGGCAAAATCAATGCCAACGCAGGAAGCGGCATCAACTTTGTGTTTAACTGGAACACTGGTGAAAGCACATCGGGTCTAAACAGTCCGCGGCTTTATCACTACAATGGAACGGAGTGGGACAAGCAAATCGGAACGACCTCTTCTACATCCTCGTCGCTCACATACACCGGCTATACAGGCACCTTCTCTCCCTTCACCATTGGCGATGATGTGGTATTGTTGCCTGTAAACTGGCTGAGTTTTGATTGTGGCAAGCAAAACGCACAGGGGACTGAGCTAAACTGGAGCACCGCTTCCGAGCAAAACAGCAGTCATTTCATAGTGGAACGAAGCAATAACGGTCAGGTATTTGAGCCCATCGGCACTGTCCCTGCCGCAGGCTACAGCCACAATATCCGCAAGTACAGCTTCACAGACCCGAGCCCGCTGAAAAACAGGGCTTATTACCGCATTGCAATGGAAGAGATTAACGGACACCGCGAATACACTTCACCTTGCATGAAGAACGGCAATCAGGAGGGTGAAAACACCCCTGTGAAGGTATATCCCAATCCCTCCAAAGGAACAGTGAACATACTTACTACGGAAGGCGGAACGTATCAGATTTCAGACATGGCAGGTCGCCTGATCAGATTCGGAAAACTGGATAACCATACCAAAGTTGATGTGCTTAAGCCGGGGGTTTATTCTCTTACTATACAATCGGGAGATAATCGATATACCCAAAAACTGGTGGTAGAGTAACAAGGGTAAAAAGTTGCTTATTACACCCTTAAAATAAAAGTGATTTGTAAGTATAAACTTATGTAATTCTTTGAATTAACCTTTAAAATGCACCCTAAACGGTTTAGGGTGCTTTTTTGTAACGGGTTTGATCCTTTTGTTAAGTCAATTGTCGCCCTAAGCTTGTAAAGTAAATGTCATGCGGAGCTTGTCGAAGCATGGCCTTGACCCATTCGACAAGCTCAGGGTGACAAGGCCTTTTAATCCGCACAGTTCACGATAATTACCCCACAAACAGCCACACCGTGAGGGCATAGACCACAACCATTAGCAGGATGGTAAGGCTAAGGTTTTTTAATTCCGCATTCCACGGCATTCGTGCCTCGGGAGTGGTAGGGGCATCATGAGAATTCAACTCGGATACACGACCTACATGGCGTGTAAACGATAATATTACCGGAGCATACACCAGCATTAACAGCATGGGCTCTGTGAGGTTGGGTCGAATTTGCAGGCTGCCCTCTTCGCTGAGAAAACTGGTGAAAACAAACAAAAATCCCAATAAAATTACTGCCCTGTGGTACATAAGCGATAAACGCCGGCCAAGCCGCAAGGCCAGCGTGCGTTTGCCCGCAAGCTGGTCGGTTTGTGTGTCGCGCATATTATTGACGTTTAGCACTGCCGCACTCAACAATCCCATGCCTATGGCGGCCAGCCAGATTTGGGGCATGACTTTGCCGGCCATGAGGTAAAAAGAGCCACTAACCGCTACAGGACCAAAAAAAACAAACACAACGGCATCACCCAGTCCTGAATAACCAAAAGCGCGTTTGCCCATGGTATAACCCAGCGCCGCCAGGATGCCTAAAATGCCGAGGACAAGAAAAAATCCGAAAGACTGCATATTGGGCAATGTGAGGTACAGCAATGCCAACCCCAAACCCAGTGAAAGCAAGGCGTTGATGATAATCGCCGTTTTCATTTGCGCCGGATGAATACTTCCTGATACCAGGGCGCGGTCGGTGCGGTTGGCTGCGCGGTCGGTGCCTTTGGTAAAATCACCGTAGTCATTGGCCAGGTTGCTGAGAATTTGCAAACTCACTGCGGTAAGTGCAGCGAGAAAAAAGACCACGCCGTTCCATTTGCTGTGCATGGCGGCCAGTGAAGCCCCCAGGCCAATGCCGCTCACCGCAAGGGGCAGGGTTTTCAGCCTAAATGCTCGTATCCAGGATTTCATAAGGGATTACAGACAGGCCGTACGACCGCCGTCTACTACAAGATTGGTACCGTTGATATAAGCGGCTTTATCCGAGGCCAGAAAACAAATAGCATAAGCGGTTTCCTGAGGTTTGGCGAAGCGACCTGCCGGAATTTCGTGGAGCATTTCTGCCCTAACAGCATCTATTTCTGTACCGGTTTTGACGCTTTTGTTTTCGATGATACTGCTGAGGCGCTCGGTTTCAGTAGCTCCTGGCAGCACGTTATTGACGGTTATTCCAAAGGCTCCGAGTTCATTTGCAAGGGTTTTGGACCAGTTGCCAACGGCACCGCGGATGGTGTTGCTCACGCCCAGGTTGGGCAGAGGCACTTTCACACTGGTACTGATAACATTGATGATGCGTCCGTATCCGGCGGCTTTCATGCCGGGTAAAAAGGCCTGCACCAAATTGTGATTATTGAGCAGGTGGTTTTGAAATGCCTCCAGAAAGGCAGAAGCTTCAGCGGCGTGCGCAGGCCCTGCGGGCGGGCCTCCCGTGTTGTTTACCAGAATATGAACGGTTTGTGCCGAAGCAATACGGGCTGCGGTTTCGGCCACCTGTGCATTGTTGCTGAAATCGGCTATCGCATAGCTGTGACCGCTTCCGGGCAGTTCTGCCAGGGTTTGTTTCAGTTTTTCCTCGTTTCGGGCGAGCAAAATGACGGTGGCTCCCGAGGCCGCCAGTTCCATGGCTGCCGCTTTCCCGATGCCTGCCGTACTTCCACACACCACGGCGGTTTTGCCTTTGATGTCAATAATCATATCGCAAAGTTAGGGGATGAAAACGGGTTGACTGCACGAAAGTGTTTTGCAGTGCCCTGAAAACCGGCCTTACCTGCCATGTTGCACTGCATAAATTGCAGATACGGCCATACAAGCGGTTTCCGTTCGCAAAACCGCGGGTCCCAGCGATAAAAACGTAAACCCTTCAGCCACTGCCTGTTCTGCTTCTTTACGGGTAAAATCTCCTTCGGGGCCTATCAGCACAAGACAGTCATTTTTAAGGCATTCAGCGCCGGCCATGCCGGAACCGGCTGTTTCACTGCAGTAGCAAATAAAACGGTGTCCGGATTTTACCGACATCATATCGGCAAATGTTGCCATGCCAATCATAGGCAGCCGGTATCCGTGTGACTGCTTTAATGCGGCAATGGCAATTTTTTGAAGCCTGTCAAGGTTTACCCTGCGCTTTTCTGCATTGCCGGTATTCAGCAACCACAGTTGTTTTACCCCCAGTTCCGTGCATTTTTCAACCAGCCATTCCAGCCGGTCGGTGTTTTTTATAAGCCCCACCCCCAGCGAGAGTTCCCCCGGGTTTTTCTCTGTTTCCTGCTGAAAAATGCTGGCAGTAAAGCTGTTTTTTTTGATGCCATCAATCCGGCCAAGGTATCGCTGACCAAGACCATCGGTAAAATGGATGGTATCCCCTTCTTTGTATCGTAGGGTGTGAATGGCATGACGGGTTTCGTTCTCGTCAAAAACAGCCTGCTGATTGTGAATTTCCTGCGTAAAAAAAGAAAAATGCCCCGGCATGGTCCGCAAGATAAAGCAGCGCAGGGAATTCATGATTAACCCAAATACAAATGCCCTCCTGTATTGGGTTTGTAAGTTTCCTCTTAAACGGGCTTGTTATTGATTACCTTTGAAGCAAAATAACAATGGCGTTTAAAGCGGGTTTTGTCAGCATCATAGGGATGCCCAATGCGGGTAAAAGCACGCTTTACAATGCGCTGATGGGAGAAAAACTGGCTATTGTAAACCCCAAAGCACAAACCACACGCCACCGCATTCTGGGAATTAAAACCGGAGAAAATGCGCAGGTGATTTATTCAGACACCCCGGGTATTTTGCGCAAAGCCAGCTACAAAATGCACGAAAAGATGATGGCTGCCGTGCACGAATCCATGGACGACAGCGATGTGCTGATTCTCCTGCTGGATGTGCGCGCTACAGAAATTCCCGAGGAACTGAAACTCAGGTATGAAAAGTCTTCGGCCAAAAAAATCGTGGCTATCAATAAAATAGATACGGTAAAACAGGATCAGCTGGAAGCGGTAATGGTAAAGGTTGCCGAAACTTTCAAGGCTGATACTTTCTTATTGCTGTCTGCGCTCAATAACTTTCAATTAGACAAGCTGGAAGCAGAGGTTATTTCTTTTCTGCCCGAGCACCCTGCTTATTTCCCTGAAGACCAGATTACAGATCGCTCTGAACGGTTTTTTGTAAATGAAATTATCCGCAACCATGCGCTAAAACTATACCAGGATGAGGTTCCCTACAGCCTGGAAGTAACCACCTTGTTTTTCAAGGAAGAAGAAAAAATTATTCGCCTGTCCTGTGAACTGGTGGTAGAGCGTGACAGCCAAAAACGCATCGTCATCGGAAACAAAGGGGAAGCCATTAAAAGGCTGGGAACCAACGCCAGAAAAGACCTGGAAGCGTTTTTCGGAAAACATATTTTTGTGGAACTGTTTGTGAAAGTGCGGGAAGACTGGCGAAACAGCAAAAACATGCTGAAGCAGTTCGGTTACGACACGGATTAAACGCCAGTACTTCTGTTATTTAGGCTATCCGGCTGCTTTGTTGTATCTTTGCAGCATCGTTCTATGATTTCACGGAGGTTGGTAAGGATAAAAGCGCTGCAGTCACTGTACGCGGCGCAGCAGGGTGGCGATTCCGCCAAAACACAATGCAGACAAGGTCTGCAAACTTCTTTGCTTGCAACCTATGATGTGTATGTCTTTCTGCTTGAGCTTCCTCATTACCTAAACGAATATCTGCTGAGTGAGCGGGAGATAGAAATCAAAAAATTCTACCCTGATAAAGAAAAAATCCGCCGCCTTGGTCTGCTGAATAACAATTCACTGGCTAAATCTATATACGACAAAACCCTTAACCACAAACGACGTCATTTCACAGCCAACTGGTCAGAGTACGGTGAGTCGTTTCCCGCCATAACCGATTGGCTTTTTCAACAGGAGTTTACCACCGATTACTGCATTTTCGACGCTCCGGATTCCGGGCAGCAACTGGCTTTTTTACAGGAATTTTACCGCTATCTGCTGGGAGAATGCGAGCCATTTTATTTCCTGATGCAGGAGGTTTACGGTGCCTGGGACGATGACGAAAACACACTGGAACGAGAACTGGAAAAAACCCTTTCTTCCCAGCCCGAGCATATTGCGCTTGGTACGCCTTATGCGAAAGACGATGATGAGGTTAAAATGGCATTGTTGCTGTTTGATCTGGTTATGGCCAACAGCGATAAATATGAGGAATACATCAGCAGCGTAACCGAAAACTGGGATCCGGGCCGTATTGCCATTATAGACCTGCTATGCCTTAAGCTGGCTTTGGCTGAATTTACCTCATTCCCCCACATTCCGCTAAAAGTTACCATCAACGAATACCTGGATGTGGTTCGCGAGTACAGCACCCCCAATAGCGGGCGCTTCCTGAACGGCGTGCTGGATAAACTCCGTGTTTCTCTTGTTGATAGTGGTGTTATTGTGAAGTCGGGCAGGGGTTTGCGGGACAAATAACGGCTGCGCATCAAATCATTTTCACGAAACATAAACGTAGTATATTTGCAATATGCACCACCGATTTTCCATATTATTTGCCCTTGTGACAATGGGTCTGACAGCTTCCTGCGGTAATGGTAACTCAGGCTTATCTGCTGATAAAATCGAAAACGATGCAACTGCAGACAACCCAAAACCTGAGAACAACGGCCCAAAAGGAACTCCACTCTTCACGGACACCGTTTACAACTTCAACAAAGTAACTTCAGGGATGCAGGTACAGCACCGCTATAAATTTAAAAATATCGGCAAAGGCGATTTGCTTATCCGCAACTGCCAGGCAGCCTGCGGGTGCACAACACCGGGATGGACCAAAGACGTTATCAAACCCGGGCAGGAAGGTTATGTAGATGCCACGTTCAATTCAACCGGACGCGGCTCCAAGGAAGGCTTGGAAAACGAAAAGACCATTACCGTGGATTTTGAAAACTCAACCATAGAAACCATTGTGCTCAAGTTTAAGGCAACGGTGTTTTCTACCCCTGAGGAAAACGAAGAATACGAACAAAACAATCATTGATAAATATGCTATTATCCCTGTTACAAACCCCCGTCGCGGGCCAATCCGGTGGCATGAGCCAGTTTTTGCCCATGCTTTTAATTATGGTCGTGTTTTTCTTTTTCATGATATGGCCGCAAATGCGCAAGCAGAAAAAAGCCAAGGCATATCTCGCTGAATTGAAAAAAGGAGACCATGTGGTAACCACCGGTGGTTTTCATGCCAAAATTGCACAGATTACCGACACACACTTTATCCTTGAACTGGAAGAGGGTAAAATAAAGGCGGAAAAAGCGGCAGTGAGCATGGACATGACCATGGCTGCCTACCCAAAGCCCAAGGCCTGATGCTGTGATGCGCGTTGGCATCACCGGCGGAATTGGAAGTGGTAAAACCACTGTTTGCCGTGTGTTTGAAACACTGGGTATACCCGTGTATTATGCCGATGCAGAAGCAAAGCGACTCTATTCCGAGAACAAAGACCTGCAGGCTGCTCTGCTGAATGCCTATGGACCGGAAGTGCTTCAAAATGGAGAAGTTAATAAAGTTTTTTTACGATCTCTGGTTTTTGGGAAACCGGAAGCTGCCCGTAAACTGAACAGCCTGGTGCACCCTTTCGTATTCGAGCATTACGAACAATGGTGCCTTGCAAATAAAAACAAGCCTTATACCATTAAAGAGGCCGCTATCCTTTTTGAAAGCGGCAGCTACAAACGGATTCACCGTGTTATTGGTGTGGTTGCTCCGGAGGCGCTACGTATTCAAAGGGCAATGAACCGCGATCACTGCTCACGCGAAGACGTTTTGCAACGCATGCAAAAGCAGCTTCCGCAGGATGAACTGGCAAAAAAATGTCAGTACCTCATACACAATGATGAAGGCCAAAGTATTATTGAACAGGTGCGAGACCTGCACCGTAAATTGCTGGAAGAATCAACACTTGATTGGCCATACTTGACATAAAAAAACCCGCTTATCGCGGGTTTTTTTACAACATTATATTTGTCTTTTATTCAATGATGTAGTTAACATCTTCAAATTTGCCATTGGTAACATTAAAGCCTGTACCTCCGAGGTTCGGAACCATGTTAAAGCTAAATGTGCCGGAGAGCTTCTTTTTTGAGCTATCCCAGCTGCTGATGGTAAAGTTGTATGAAGTGCTATACATCAAAAATGCCTGGAAGAGGCTAGCTTCATCAAACTTAGGTAGATAAAACATACCGCCTTCGGTGGAAGTAGTTCCGGAATATGTTCCAACACGGGCAGGTTTCAAGACCATCTGTGCAAGCACAACAGAAGTGTCTGAGAAGTTAGTGGAAATAAAAATCATGGTATCGCCATTTAGGTAAGCCTCACAGCCAGGAAAACTGTCTACACCAATGTAAGAACCTGTTTTTCCACTGGTCCATGCTTTTCCGTTTACACTGCAACTGGTCAGGCCTGCATTGGGTGAAGGTGTATCGGTCTTTTTGTCTTCATCTTTTTTACAGGAAGCTGCCATCATGAGCGCCATAGCGCTGATAAAAAATACTTTAGTGATGTGTTTCATATTCTATTTTATGTTTGTTTATTTTACCACAATTTTATTCTTTACCCCCAATTACTTACCCGGAAAATTGGGCTTTCTTTTGTTGAGGAATGCATCCGTGCCTTCCTTGAAGTCTTCTGTAATAAAGGCCTCGCCAAATTCATAAATCTCCCGTTGCATACCATTCACATTGGGTCTAAAGAAGTCGTTGATACATTTGATTACTTTGCCTACCGCAACAGGGCTCTTGGTGCTGATTTTTGCCAATATCTCCCGGCATTTGGGCAGCAACTCATCCAGTGAAACCACATGGTTAACCAAACCCAGCTGCAATGCGGTTTGCGCATCGATGCTGTCGCCGGTGAGCAGCAGCTCTACAGCCTTTCCTTTGCCCACCAGCTGAATCATACGCTGTGTGCCGCCATAACCCGGAGGTACACCCAGATTTACTTCCGGTTGTCCGAATTTGGCATTCTCAGACGCAATGCGCATGTGACAGCACATAGCCAGCTCGCAGCCACCCCCAAGAGCAAAACCATTCACCGCGGCAATAACCGGTTTTTCGCTGTTTTCGATGGTGTTCATTACGTCGTGACCATCGGCACTCATGCGTGTAGCCTGGTCTTCGGTAAAGTGGGCAAACTCACTGATATCTGCCCCGGCAGCAAAGGCTTTGGTTCCTGAGCCTGTGAGAATAATTCCCTTTATGTTTTCGTCGGCCTGAGCTTCCACCACGGCGGCGCGAATTTCCTGCAGGGTTTTCAGGGTAAGTGCATTGAGTTTGCTCTCCCGGTTAAGGGTAATGGTAAGAACTCCTTCTTCTATGTCGGTGAGGATGTTCTCATATGTAGCGATGGTTTCCATGGAAGGTTAAAAAGGTCTGTTTTGTTTTACCCACTGGGTGATATAATCGACGATGGCGGCCATCTCAGTTCCCGGAGGAAACAGTTTGGCCACGCCCAGCTTGTTCAGGTCTTCGGCATCTTTATCGGGAATGATGCCTCCCCCTGTTAGCAGTACATCGTTCATGCCCGCCTGCTTCATCAGCTCGAGCACTTTTGGAAAAATAGTGTTGTGTGCTCCCGAAAGTATGCTGATTCCTATGGCATCAACATCTTCCTGCAGCGCCGCCTGCACTACCATTTCGGGCGTTTGCCTCAAGCCGGTATAAATCACCTCCATACCGGCATCCCTGAGGGCTGCCGCAATCACCTTGGCTCCGCGGTCATGGCCATCCAGGCCTACTTTGGCAACCAGCACCCTAATGGGTCTTTTGGTGGTGGATTCGTTCATTGACACTGCAAAGTTCGTTAATATATCTCAATCCTGAACACGGGTTGCGTCAGAAAGAAATTTTGTCAGTTTTTGGGATGTTTTCCAGCAGTTCATCAACACCGCTGCCGGATCCTGCTCTATAAAGACCTCAGGCTCCATCAGGTGCTGCACGTAAAACTGGGTTTGATAAACAGCAGAAGGCAGATTTTCAAACGCCGTAAATTCAGCAGGCAGGCGTTTTTGTTTATCGCCTAAAACGGCGCCGAAGGTTGTTTTAAAAGCTTTTTCATGGGTTATCTTCTCCCATGTTTCCTGGTTTTTTGCAATGTGCTGGCGTATTTGCATTAGCTGTTCCTTTTCCGGCATATAAAACCCTGCGTAGTATGCACATTGTTCCGGACCCGCCTCAAAGTAAAACCCATCCGGACCCAGCGATTTTTTACCTTCCGGTGATATTACGGCGCTTCTGTTCAATTTATAAGGTGTTTTGTCTTTGGAAAACCGGATGTCTCTGTTTATACGAAAGATGCAATCACCTGGCCGAACCGAAATGGTGGTGTTTTCTGCTTTGGCAAAAGCCTCCAGTACGGCTTCCACAAGGATTTCAAAAGGTCTTTTCACGTCCTGTTCATAGCGTGTGCGGTTTTCATCAAACCAGCCTTTTCGGTTGTTTGCGGAAAGTTCAATAAAAAACTCAAAAAATTCCGGTTTTAAACTGTTTTTAGGCATGCTGCCGGTTTTGAATAGTTCCGTTTTTGAATTCGGGCAATACGTTCAGTGTGGCAATTTTCAGACAAACATCCAGATCTGTTTCGATGTGCAAACTTTTAAACCGGTTCACATGGCTGGCTTTTTGCAGGTATGTGTTCAAATCGGGTTGTGCCTTTTTGTAAAGATCCATGGCCGCGAGGGTTGCATCGTCCAGAACAGTGAATTTATCTGCAAGCATTTCTGCCACCGCACCTGCAAAAACCGTGTCTTCAAGGTTAAACTTGTCTTTCCATCCGGCACAGAAAAGGAGAAGATCGCTGTTGTCTTCCCGCAATTGATCGCAAAGTGCTTTTATATTGAGAAAAGAACCTACCCACACATGTTTGGCAGCACTGCTCATTTGCAAGGCACGGGTGCCGTTGGTGGTGGTTAATGCTATTTTTTGGCCTGACACCCTTGCTTCTGTGTAATCCTGTGGGGAGTTTCCCAGGTCAAAGCCTTCCACGGTTTCTCCATGCCTCTCAGCGGCAGCTATCCAGCCCAATTGTTGCATGGCGGCTGCATCCTCGGGTTTGGCAACCGGCAAAATTTCCCTGGCTCCATTGGCAAACGCAACACAGATGGTGGTAGTGGCCCTGAGAATATCGATGACCACCACATTTTTCTGCTCCAGTTCCTCTTCGTAAAGATGAAACAGGGCCGGACTCAGTATGGTTTCTATCCCTGGCATTATCCTGCGGCGTTGATGCGGGTCATGGCAATGTTTTGCGGCTGCGTGATGTACAAAAGTAATGCATCGGCGGCCTTGATGGTGGCGGCTTTAATGGTATCCTGCTCTTCGGCATTCCATTTACCCAGCACAAATTCCGATTGACGGCCTTTAGGGAAGTCGTTGCCTATTCCAAACCGAAGGCGGGCGTATTGGTTGGTGCCCAGGGTTTCGTTGATGCTTTTTAACCCATTGTGCCCTCCGTCGCTGCCGTTCAGGCGAAGGCGAAGCTTACCAGTAGACAGTGCCAGGTCGTCGAGCAACACCAGCACCTGTGATAAAGGCATTTTTTCGGCCTGCATCCAGTATGAAACGGCTTTGCCGCTGAGGTTCATATATGTGTTGGGTTTGAGCAGGATAATATTTCTTCCTCTGGCGGCGGTTCTGGCTATCCACCCATGCCTTTCCAGTGTCCATGCTGCATTTTGACGTGAGGCAAATTCATCCAGCACATCAAAGCCGATGTTGTGGCGGGTATGCTGATATTCCTCTCCCGGATTTCCCAGACCTACCACCAGAAATTTCATACCGCCTGTTTAATGGTTCGGATCGTTGATGTGGTAGTTTTGGGGAAATACAATGTTGTATTTGCCTTGCTGATCTACCCAGTAGCCGGGGGCGATTTTTCTATCGCGGAAAAACGCATAGGCTTCTTCCAGGTTTTCCCAGAACTTAATCAGCTGGGGCTTATGGCCATAGGTGGTCTTCAGGTGAGCCCAGTTTTTGTTATTGAAATTGCAAGGAAAAATATCAATGGGGATTTTGGCTTTCGAGCCCTGGTAGTTTTGTGAGAGGATTGTTACCCAGTAAATTTCATCAATCAGGCTGTCGGTCATGGGCAAACAACCTACACTGGCGCAGCCTCCGTGTATGTAAATCTCGTTTCCGGGGTTGTTTTTGTCGGCAAAAACCAGGTCGCTTTCGTTGGGATAAGCCACTTTCATGCTCAGACGATAATTGCTGTGGGGATTAAATTTTTCGATGTAGTATAATCCTTCAGGAACCTGCAGATCACCAAACCTTCTTTTGGGTCCAAGATCACCGCTGCTTTGGCAAATGGAGTAGGTTTTAATTTTTTTGTAGTTTTTGCTGCTGCTATCAGTTGCCCAAAGTTCCAGCTGGTCTTCCATTTTGAAGGCACGCCAATAAATGTATTTCGGTATTTCTGAAAGACCACTGTCGCGAAACATTTTGCGGATTCTTGCCTCTGTTCTTGCTTTGGCAACCCGCACCCTTTCAAAATTCAACTGCTGCTCGGCCACGGATTGTGCCTGCAGGCTTGCGGCGGCGAGAATCACCATAAGGCCTGTTACAAAGATTGATTTGCGCATGTTGATTGCAAATTTACACGGATTGCACAGATTTTAGCGCCGGATATATTGCACTGCTTATCCCCAACAATCCGCAAAGTGCGGTAATAAACAAAAAATCTGACGCTTTCAGGGCTACAGGGTAGACGGCCGCTATACTGCTTTGTGTGGTAATCAGGCCAAATTTTTGCTGCACCAATACAAGCAAGGTGCCCAGACACAACCCGGCAAGCGTGCCTGCCATGGCCACCATCAGGCCTTCCCGAAAAAACACAGCCCGTATGCTTTTCAGACGCATACCAATGTGGCTGAGCAGTTTTATGTCGTTCTTTTTTTCGAGTACGAGCATGCTTAAAGATCCCAGAAGATTGAAACTTATCAGTAGCAACACAAAGGCCATGAGAGAGAAGGAAACCCATTTTTCGGTGTTAAACATTTTATACACCGCGCGGTTTTGTTCATATCGGTCCAGCACCATCATTTCAGGCCCTAACAAGCGAATTAGCTCTTGCTTTATCCGGTCCTGATTGGCCCCCTTTGTGATTTTAAGTTCAATCGCACTGGCCTCTCCCTCCCGCTCAAATAATCCCTGCGCCCAATTAAGGGGAACCAGCAGCAATTTGTCGTCCTGTTCTTCGCCTGCCCTGATTACCGCAGAAACACCGATATAATCCTCGTTCATTTCCATTTGTGCTACGCCCACACTTTCCCTGCGGGGCGCCATAATGGTAACTGCATTGTTGCTGTTGTTGATGGCCAGTTTGTATACCAGACCCTCGGCAAGCCAGGCAAAGGATGCATCCCTGCTGCTTTCAAAAACCGGCGTTCCGGCAATCAGCAAAGAATCGGTTTTAACCACAGTAGGCCAGTTTTTATCTACGCCTTTCACGGTTGCCACCACCTGGTTGTCGCCATATTGCACAATGGCGTTTTCTTCCAGCACAAGGGAGGCTTTTTCCACGCCGTTCAACTTCGAAATAGCTTGTGTTTTCTTTGGGTCTACCTGAAAAACCTTACCGGATACTGGCTGAATTTTTAGGTCGGGATAATAGTTCTCGTACGTTTTGAAGATCATCCGTTCAAATCCGTTAAGGGCACTCAGCAAAACCAGCAGGGCAAAGGATCCTACAGCGTAGCCCAGCACAGAAATACCGGATATGATATTGACTGCCGATGTGTTTTTTCCGGAAAAAAAGTAGCGCCACGCTATAAACCGAGATATGTTCACCGCAAGGGTTTAGCTTTTCTTTATCGAATCGAGCAGCTTGTCAATCTTTGCCGCATATTCCTGGGTTTCGTCCTCATAAAAACGCAGTTCGGGCACTTTTTTCACCTGGTTCTTCACTTTTTTAGCGATCTCCATGCGAATCTCGCGGGCATACAGCTCAATGGCCTCAAGCACCTTGGCTTTCTGAGGCGTATTAAAAAGGCTCAGGTATATCTTGGCCGAGGATAGATCGGGACTTACAGTAACCCCGGAAATGGTAACAAATTGCCCTGCAACCCACTCTTTATGCTGAAGAAAGGTATCACCCAGGTCTTTCTGGAGTTGTCTTGCAAATTTTTCCTGTCTGAGTCCCATATTGCAAAGTTACGGACTAAAACTGCCCATTGGGAATTCTTAATAAAGTTCTTTAGCCCTTGTATGATTCAAAATACCGGATTGCCAGCTCATAGCTTTTCATCCCCAGGCCGCTGATAACTCCCAGACATTTTCCCAGCAGTAAATCAGTATGCCGCTCAGGCTCGCGGGATAAGGGATTGCTCATGTGCACAGCGATAACAGGAACTTGTATGGCGGCCACAGCATCGGCGATAGCAATGCTGGTGTGTGTGTAGGCTCCGGCATTCAGCACGATGCCTGATGCGTTTTGTGCATAGGCTGCCTCATGGAGCGCGTTAATGATTTCCCCCTCTACATTTGACTGGAAATACATGATCTCAATATCGGGGTGCTCTTGGCGCATAGTCGTAAGCCAGGTGTCGAAGCTTTCCGTTCCATAAATATGGGGCTCGCGGGTACCGGTCAGGTTAAGGTTCGGTCCATTAATAACGGAAATCTTCATGCTGCAAAGCTAAAACCAGCACAGGCAATAAAAAAGGGGGTTTCGAGTTGTTGTTTTAGTGGAAGTAATACTACCTTTGTTTGTGTTGATGAAAACCCTAAAAAAAAATGCATTTGTGACCGGCGCGTCAGGTTTTGTAGGGGCTCATTTGATATATTCTCTGTTGGAAAAAGGTTACCGGGTTACCGCACTGGTTCGGTCAAAAAACAATCTGGCGTCATTTAACACCTTAACAAAATTATATCCCGAAGCTGTTACAACCGATATCACATGGATTGAGGGTGATTTGCTCTCTCCTGAAGACTGGCTTGGTTTCCTGGCTAGCACAGATGTGGTTTTTCATGCTGCTGCAGTGGTGTCTTTTTTAGCCAAAGACAAACAACAGATGATGAACACCAATGTTCAGGGGACCGCGCACATAGTAGACGCTTGTCTGCAGCTAGGAAAACCTCTTGTGTATGTGTCCTCTGTCGCTGCACTGGGGCGGGCAGAGGGGCAGGTAGCGGTGAATGAAACAACTACATGGAAAGACACCGACCACAACACAGCGTATGCTATTAGCAAACACCTTGCGGAGCGGGAAGTGTGGCGCGGGGTTGAAGAAGGTTTATCTGCCGCCGTTGTTTGCCCTGGAATTATCCTTGGTCCCTGGCCCAAAAACACAGGCTCAGGACAAATACCGGCGCTGGTAAGAAAAAAACTGCCTTTTTATCCCGTTGGAGAAAATGGTTTTACCGGTGTGCGCGATGTGGTTGGTATGATGATAGCCATGTACGAAGAATCGTGCTATGGGCACAAAATACTGTGTGTAACAGAGAATGTTTCTTACCGCGAGGTGCTAAATCGCTTTGCTTCGGGATTTGATACAACACCACCTAAAATAGCGCTGAATGGGTGGTTGCTCTCTGTTTTTTATACTATTTCGCGCCTGTCGGAATATATGGGTATTCCTTTTCCTTTTCCCTCCCAGGGCTTGAAAAG
Source organism: Flavobacteriales bacterium (assembly GCA_947463125.1). GTDB lineage: Bacteria > Bacteroidota > Bacteroidia > NS11-12g > UBA955 > RGEC01. The sequence goes on from CANHQZ010000022.1 coordinate 15,678, forward strand.
TACATCGCTTAAAACACGGTATTTTTCCGTTAATTTGCCCTTGTTAAAAACATTCAAACACCGCTCATTAAGCCATTCCATTGAAGAAACCATTGCCTTTTTTTGATGTGTTAATTGGTTTTGTTATTGTGTTTAAACTGTTGTTTGTTGATGTTTTTTTACTTTTTGCTACGTTTGTTATATATTTGCTTAAGTGCGACTTACACTGTTATATTATTTTGTCTTGGCCTGTTGTTTTTCGCCGATTTTGGCACAGCGCCCAAAGGTTTACCATCAAGCCAACTTAGGAAACAGTATGTTTTTGGGTGATTTGGGTGGTCGCCCAACCATTGGCACAGACGGACCGCAGGATCTTAACCTGCAAAGTGTAAGGTATAGCATTGGTACCGGATTTAAGCTGGCGTTCACCCCTGGGGTGGCAATCAGGGCAAACATTACCTACGCCAGGGTTTCCGGAAACGATAAATTTACCCAAAACCCGGAACGCAACCAACGAAACCTGAGTTTTTTCTCTCCAATCGTGAATTCAACCGTCATGCTTGAGCTGTCTCCCGGGGAGTCCAAGCGGTTTTATGTGTTTGCAGGTGCCGGATTCTTTTATTTCGAACCCAAAACAAAATTGGGAGGAAACACCTACTGGCTGCGGGATTATGGCACAGAGGGCCAGTATTTTCTTCCAGGAAAAGAACCTTACCGCCCAACCGCACTCATCTTTCCTTTTGGGTTTGGTTACAAAATCAAGGATGGCGGAAACGGTGGTGCATCCTTGTCTGTGGAGTATGTCATGAATAAAAGCACCACAGATTATATTGACGATGTTAGCACCAATTATGTGGACAAAACACAGCTTGCCAACAGAAACGGCGCCGTTGCTGTGCAGCTGATGGATCGCAGCAACTCCACCATAATTGGGTTTAGCGAACCGGGCGCCATCAGAGGAGATCCCAGAGACATGGACAATTTCTCGTTTTTACAATTGGTATATTCTGCGCCTCTCGGCAAAGCCCGGGGTTCTGGTTTTGGTGGAAAACCTTACCGCAGAAAATCTAAAAATCGCTGTCCGGATCGTTTTTAAAGGCCTGTTTTTGTACCTTTGTGTCCAATGAAATGCGGTGTTGTTATTTTTCCGGGATCGAACTGTGACCACGACCTGATGGTTGTGCTGAAAGACCTGACCGGAGAAGCGCCTGTCAAACTTTGGCATCAAAACCCAACCCTTGAAGGGTGTACCCACATTTTCCTGCCCGGTGGTTTTTCTTATGGTGATTACCTGCGTAGCGGCGCCATAGCCAAACTTTCTCCGGTTATGAAAGCAGTATCTGAACACGCTGCTGCCGGTGGTTTTGTGATGGGTATTTGCAATGGCTTTCAGATTCTGTGCGAAAGCGGTCTTTTACCGGGTGCTTTGCTCAGAAACACCAACATGAAGTTTGTGTGCAAAAACGTGTTTCTTACCCCGGGCAACACTAAAACCGCCATTACATCCACCCTTTCTGAAAACAGTGTTCTCACCATTCCTATAGCACACGGCGAAGGCCGGTTTTATGCTGACGAAGAAACCCTGAAAAATATTGAAAACAATGGCCAGGTGGTTTTCAGGTATTGTGATGAACAAGGAAACACCACACCAGAAAGCAACCCCAACGGATCTTTGAACAATATTGCCGGGGTTTGCAACGCCGGATTTAATGTTTTTGGCATGATGCCACACCCCGAAAGGTGTGCCTCGGACAGCTTGTTTAACACCGATGGTAGGGCGCTGTTTGAATCTGTTCTTGCCCTGGCAAACGCCTGATTTTCTGTTTATCTCCGTTTTCTGTCATTTCGTCGTTTCTTAAACAACTTTTTAGGGGTTGTGTGTGTCTTATTTGTACAATAAGATGTAGCCAAATTCGGTTATCATAAAAAGGAGGACCCATGAACACACAAACCCAGACACCCAAAGAATCACAAACCGTGTTTGCGCCTAAGCGCCGTTCAGATAAAGGTCCTGTGCAAAAAGCTGCCGGAGGTTAAACGCCACCTTCTTTCATGCGCTCGGCGTTTTCTGCCACCTGCAGGGCGTGAATTATTTCTTCCAGATCCCCATTCATTACTGCGTTCAGATTATAAACCGTTAGCCCTATCCGGTGGTCGGTCAGGCGGCTTTGCGGAAAGTTATAGGTTCTGATTTTTGCGCTTCTGTCTCCGGTGCTTACCATCGTTTTGCGACGCTTGGCCACTTCTTCCATTCGCTTGTTGTATTCGGCTTCATACAACCGTGTCCTAAGCATATTCATGGCTTTTTCACGGTTACCAAGCTGGGTGCGTTCAGTCTGGCAAATCACCACCGTTCCTGTGGGGATGTGGGTGAGCATTACTTTGGTTTCCACCTTGTTTACGTTCTGTCCACCAGCTCCTCCGCTTCGTGCAGTTTCCATTTTCACATCCGCCTCGCGCAATTCAAAATCAAACTCTTCTGCTTCGGGCATCACCGCCACCGTAGCTGCGCTGGTATGGACGCGCCCCTGGCTTTCTGTAGCTGGAACGCGTTGTACACGATGTACGCCGCTTTCATACTTCAATATCCCATAGGAGTCTTCTGCATCTACTTCCAGTATAATTTTGTTATACCCACCCATACTGCCCTCTACCAAATCTACCACACTTACCTGCCATCCCTTTTGGTCGCAGTAACGCTGATACATGCGGGCCAGGTCTCCGGCAAACAAAGAAGCTTCGTCGCCGCCTGTTCCCGAGCGGATTTCGATTACCGCTTTTTTGGCGTCTTCGGGGTCTTGAGGCAACAGCAACAAACGAATATTTTCCTCTAGGCCTGGTAGTTCGTTTTCAATTTCTTCCGCACTTTCTTTGGCAAGGTCCCTCAGGTCTTTGTCTTTTTCGTTTTTCAGGATGTCTCGGGCTTCCTGTAATTCGGTGGTTAGTTTTTTATAGCGGTGATATGCAGCTGAAACCGGCTGTAGTGTTTTGTATTCTTTGTTGAGTTGGGTGAAGCGTTTTCTGTCAGAAACAACCTCGGGGCTGCTCAGCAGTTGTTCCACCTCCAAAAATCGGGCGTTCAGGGCTTCCAGTTTGTCCAGCATCTCAGCGTGTTTGCAAAATTAAGGCCGATGCGGTTTCTGTCAATTGGTAGTTTCCGCGCAACGCCAGCATGTTTCCCTGCGCTGTTGTTTCTATTTTCCTGCGAACGGGTGGCATCTTTTTTTTGGCGCTTCTGAATGACTCGGTTAACAGCAACTCTCCATTGTTTAACAACAAGAGACGATCCTCGTTTAAATCTGCACAAACACCCTCTTTTTCCGGCAATTCTGCCAATATATTCAGGTTCATATTCATCACCAGGGTGGTGTTTTGCGGGGTGGTTAATACTACCAGCCTACCGTTGTCGAAAACAGGCTGAGCCCGGCGATTTTTGTTTCCTTTGGCACAAAGAACCAGGCTTTCCATTATAACCGTTCCGCTTCTATCTATTTTTTTGAGCGTGCTGCTGTTATCGTCAAAAATCCATACCATTCCATCATTGGCCCTACCGAAGCCTCCAGGTTTAATGTTGTTTTCTGCCAACAAGGAAAGCGCAGCCGTTGTGTTTAGGTTGTTGTCTGTAATCAGCAACATGCCGCTGTTTTGAAAAAACAGCATGGGTTCTACCGGGTTGTCCGCATCCAGCAACACCCCTTCACCAAACTGGGCAACCGAGTTACATATCAGGTTTTTTTGGGTGTTTATTTTACAGAGGCGGTAAGCAGAATCAACCACATAAACATTTCCTTTCACATCAACATCGGCCGCTACCACACGGCCTGAAAAGGGCAGGGTGTCTGTTTTTGCCGGAACAATCCCAAGAGCACTCACCAAAACCAGCAGGTTTATCATTTTTTATTCTCCCATGCCAGTAGTTTCAAGGTGTCACCGTCAAATACGGCGTATTTTTTTTCGTGCATCCACTCGCCCAGATTCACATAACGGCTTTTTTCGTTTAGCGCTATATCCAGTGCAAGGTGTCTGTGCCCGAACACAAAATAATCTATGTGCCTTTGAAGCAGGTATTCTTTTGAAAAACGGGTTAGGTATTCCTTGTCGTCGCCTAAATAGGTTTCATAGCGGCCTTTCTGCTGTATACGGCTTTTTTTACTGAGCGCACTTGCAATAGAAATTCCCAGGTTTGGGTGTAAAAAACCAAACAACCATTGACATGGGTGGCTACGGAAAATTTTTCTCAATATTTTATATCCAGGCTCTCCCGGTCCCAGTCCATCACCATGATGTAAAAAGAGCGTTTTGTTGTTTCTTTCAATGATTAATTCATCCGAGACTGTTTTTACCCCACACTCTTCTTCAAGATATCCAAACATCCACATGTCGTGGTTTCCTTTAAAAACCGTTACTGGAATACCTCGGTCGGTAATGGAGGCAATGGTGCCGAGCAGGCGGACAAAACCTTTGGGAACGGCTTTCTTGTATTCAAACCAAAAGTCAAAAATATCGCCCATCAGATAGATCTCAGTGGCGTCTTCTGCCGCCATTTCCAGCCACCGGCATATACTTTTTTCCCTTTCCAGGCTTGTGGCATGGTCCGGCACACCGAGGTGGAAATCACTGCCAAAATAAATCTTCACACGCCGCTGAATTGAGATAAAAGCCTGATATCGTTATGAAACAAATCACGTATATCGGATATGCCGTACTTAAGCATGGTAATTCTGTCTATACCCATACCAAAAGCATATCCCTGGTATATTTCAGGATCTATATCGCATGCTTTTAATACATTGGGATGAACCATACCACAACCCAATACTTCAAGCCATCCGGTTCCCTTGGTCAATCTTCTGTTTTCTTCGGTATCTGTACCGGCCCAAATATCCATTTCAGCGCTGGGTTCTGTAAATGGAAAATAACTGGATCTGAATCTCACACGGGTACCTTCACCAAAAAACTGCTGCACGAAATAATACAGGGTCTGTTTTAGGTCGGCAAAAGAAACATCTTTGTCAATATACAGTCCTTCAATCTGATGAAAAAAACAATTGCTCCGTGCACTGATAGCCTCGTTTCGGTATACGCGACCCGGCATTACCAAACGAATAGGGGGCTTTCTTTTTTCCATTTCCCTGATTTGAACACTGCTGGTATGTGTTCTAAGTACATGCTCCCCTATAAAAAAAGTATCCTGCATGTCTCTGGCGGGATGATCTTCTGCAAAATTCAGCGCACCAAAATTATGTCGGTCATCCTCTATCTCCGGACCATCTGCTATATCAAAACCAAGTGAATAGAAAATATCGCACAATGCATTCTCAACAATTTTCAATGGATGAGAACTACCAAAACTTCCCGTGTTTACCGGGAGGGTTGTATCATAAGAAACATTGGAAGCAGACGTACCGGAAAAATGCTCCTTATAAGTCTTAAAAACATCTTCCAGCCTGGCTTTCAATGCGTTTAATGGTTTTCCCACAGCCTTTTTTTGTTCACCCGGCAGATTTCTGAATGCGTCCATCAATACCTGAATCTTTCCTTTCGAAGAAAGGTATGTCAAACGAAACTGTTCCAGTGCCGCTGCATCTGTTATGGCGGGTGAAGCAGTTTCTTTTTCTATTTTTTCTATTTCTTCAAGCATTGTGATTACAAAAGTAAAAATAACAACGGTTTTTTGATACATCAACTTTTCCCCGTTGTCCCCATCCCCAATAATAAATATAAAATAATCATTTAAAGAAAAGAATATTATATATTAAATACAGCTGTGTGGAAATGTGGAATATGCAATATTAAAAAAGCATTTTTAAGGGTTTAAATGTAAAAAAATCAATATATATAAGCCTTTCAGCACTTTTTATAAAAAATTAATTTTAATAAAACCAACCGGTATTATCAAAAAAGCCATGTAATTTTTCGGTTTACTAGATTGTTTTTTTTAACCGGTTTTAACAATACATCCTGCTCCCTTATCATTTTCACGTGAAACAGAATTGTTATTCACGCACAGAAAAATAATTTTCAGGGTTTATCTGTTGATTTTATATCTAAATCCACAGCCAGATTTTCTTTGATTTTTAAAACGGGCAATCGTCTGAAGTATTCGCCGGGTATTTTGCTTGATATATTAGGACCATCAAGCTGTTGGTTTCTGTTTTTATCCTGGTAATAAAAGATATCATGTTCCCCGCTAAGAGCCCACAAGCAAATCTTTTCTCCAGTACGTAGATATGCATAGTAACTATCGCTTGTATTTCTATTGGTAATGCAAGTGTAAATATCAAAGGGCTCTTTGTTATGGATGTTAAGTGCTGTATAAAAAGGAATACTGGTTCGAAAAGTATCCTGAATACTATCGCCATTTTGGGAAGTAAAAGGATTGGGAATTCGAATGGAACCTGTTTGGTTATTTTTAAAAACAAGTCTTATCACATTCTTTTCGGAGAGTATGGATGTTGCTTCATTTTTCTGTTGCTTACTATTTATATATGAAACAACTTCCTTAGGTTTATTTAACGCTCTGTTTGCAACGAAATATAATTCCTGAAAAGAATCCTTTAAAAACGAGGGTTTTTTCCAGTAATAAGAAAACATGTCTTTTTTTAATTCGGCTTTTTTAGAAACAATGAATGCTGTGGTGTCAAGATTTTGTAAAAAAGAGAATACAGCATTGCTGTCTCCAATAAGGGTGTCCTTAAATGCAATTAAATTATCTAATTCTTTCTTTGGTAGGTCGCGTCCGTAACAACCATAGCTATTTGCGCTGTATTTAATCAGTCCTGCTTTTTTAGCTGCAGTGTTATATAGAACGATATTAATTGAATCTGTGGCTTTGGCTTTAATTAATCCTACCGACTCTCCCTTATTCCAGGTTTCATTCCCATCTATATCGTTATAAGCAGTTATCCAAATAGAATCATTTGATAACCCAGGTATTGTAAATTGGAGTGCCTTATTAGGAATAGTTCTTTTTGGACCGGAAGAAAGTGTTTGGATTTTGAGCTTAACGGTTTTAGGTTCATCAATAAAAATGCAGCTTCCTCTTATAGACAGCGTATCGACGGAAGAACCGGTGCTAAATAATAAGGGGGCATAATATCCCTGATTCCCTTCATTCAGATCTTTTATCCCATCATTTAACTGTACGCTGTAGGTCATATTATCGGAAAGCGTATTATCAGTTAATTCTATACGAATTGTATTTTTACCTGCAAATATTTCCGGTTTTTTTTGGGGAGCCGGTGATATTACCAGTTGCTCTTTGATATTGTTTGCCTGAATATTCTCATCAAACTTTAATAATATGGTTTTAGGTTTTATATTGATGCTCCTGTCTAAGGGACTGGTTAAAACAATTTTTGGGGCGGCAATATCTTTTACACCGCCGGTTGGAGTAACAGGGTTGGCACAGCGAAACAAAATGGTTGATGTGAGAATAACCGATATAACAGCCGAGTTTTTCATCTTCCAAAATAAACCAGCAGCACAGATATATCGGCAGGATTTACGCCACTGATTCTGGATGCTTGTCCAAGGGTTTGAGGTTTGATATTGTGCAGTTTTTCTCTGGCCTCTGTGCTCAGTGATGTTAACTTATGGTAATCAAACTGTGAGGGAATTTTAATTTCTTCCAGTCGTTGTAATTTGTCTGCCATTTCCTGTTCTTTCTTAATATAGCTTTCGTACTTAATATGCGTTTCAGCAGACTGGACCGCATCATGATCACAGCTTTCAATTAAAGCCTGAATGTCAGGAATGTTCTTTATATCCGCCATACTTATCTCAGGTCTTAGCAGAAAGCGCTTATATCGCTGCTTTTCAGTTATGGGAGATGTGTTTTTTTCGGAAAGTATATTGTTGGCTGTTGTTGTTTCTATATTGTTGTTTTCAAAATAGTGCAGTAGAGCTCTTGTGTTTTTTTGCTTTTCCTCCAGCAAGCGTATACGTTCCTGTTTTGCTAAGCCGAGCTCTAAACCTTTTGGGGTAAGGCGTTCGTCGGCATTGTCCTGTCGCAGTGTAATGCGATATTCAGCACGGGAAGTAAACATTCTGTATGGTTCATCTGTGCCTTTGTTAACGAGATCATCTATAAGCACACCTATATATGCTTCATTTCTACCAAGGACAAACGGATCCTGTTCAGTGATTTTTCTGTGCGCATTGATACCGGCCATGAGGCCTTGGCAAGCGGCTTCTTCATAACCGGTAGTACCGTTGATTTGTCCCGCGAAAAACAAATTATTGATCAGCTTGGTTTCAAGGCTTAATTTTAGTTGAGTAGGCGGAAAATAATCATATTCAATGGCATATCCCGGCCTGAACACCTTTGCGTTTTCGAATCCCGGTATTTGTCTTAATGCTTTTAATTGTATATGATCAGGCAGGCTGGTTGAGAAACCGTTTACATACACTTCCACGGTGTTCCACCCCTCTGGCTCCACAAAAACCTGGTGTCTTTCCCTTTCTGCAAAGCGGTTTATTTTGTCTTCTATGCTTGGACAATACCTTGGCCCTAAACCCTGAATACTGCCGTTATACATAGGGCTATCAGAAAAACCCTCTCTGAGAATATCATGTACCGTGTTGTTGGTGTAAGTAATATAACAACTGCGTTGTTCTTTCAAGGGCGATGTTTCACGTGAAAACGAAAATTTAGCCGGCTCATCATCTCCTTTCTGTTCTTCCATGGCATCATAATTCAAACTGCGTCCATCCACACGTGGTGGTGTGCCTGTTTTCATACGCCCGGAAACAAACCCCAGTTTTTCAAGTTGTCCGGTTATACCTAAGGATGCGCTCTCGCCCATTCTTCCACCACCAAAATTCTTTTTTCCTATATGAATAAGGCCGTTTAAGAAAGTGCCATTTGTCAAAACAACTGCGCGCGCCCGTATTTCAGCACCCATGCCCGTTACAACCCCAACAGCAGTTTCGTTTTCAATGATAAGCTCCTTAACGGTGTCTTGAAAAAAATCCAGGTTGGGTGTTTTTTCCAGGGCCAAACGCCATTCTTCTGCAAACCTCCATCGGTCGCTTTGTGCCCTGGGGCTCCACATAGCGACACCCTTACTTCGATTAAGCATGCGAAACTGGATCATAGTTTTGTCGGTTATTATTCCCGACATACCACCCAGTGCATCAATTTCACGAATAATTTGTCCTTTCGCAACACCGCCCATAGCAGGGTTGCAACTCATCCGTGCAATGGTTTCCATGTTCATGGTTACAAGCATCACACGGCTACCCATGACGGCTGCTGCGTGTGCTGCTTCACAACCCGCATGGCCTGCACCAACAACTATAATATCGTATTCTCCTAAAAACAAAACCTGTTTCACATGAAACTAACTATCACGCTTCCTTTTCAAGGTACAAATTTATGCAATATGCTTCGGCTTCTCGCATGGCTTGTCTGTCTTTTGTGGTTTTATCCTTGTATCCAAGCAAGTGAAGCGCACCATGAAACAACACACGCAAAAACTCTTCTTTCACAGAAACAGTGAAAACGGATGCGTTTTCAATTATCCTGTCCAGTGAAACATAAATTTCACCCACTATTCCATTTTCCTCTGTAAGATCAAACGTAATAATGTCTGTGTAGGTATTGTGGTTCAAATATCGAATATTGATTTTAAGCAACTCTTCATCATTCATAAAAACATATTGCAGTGTTTCCACTTGTGCTTTTTTCTCTTTGCAAAGCAGCTTAATCACAGACGTAAAGACCTGTCTGTCAATCGTTGGTTTGTTTTTGCGCCTGCCGGAAAAGTGTATTTTTGGATTAGCCATTACCTAAGTAGCATAAGTGTACCCTGAAACAATTCCCTTTTCTCGGGTCTAAAAACTTCTATTCTGTATATATAAAAACCCTGAACAACAGGTTGGCCCTGAGCCTCTCCGTTCCACCCGTCAACCGCTTCTCCCTGCCAGAGCTTTCCTCCCCAGCGGTCGTATATATGCATGGTGGCCTGACCGCGTTCTATATTAGGATTAACAATGCGAAAAACCTTGTTGTTTCCTTCCGGAGAAAACGCATTGGGCACCAACGTGGTGTCAAAAACCCTTAAGCAAACTTCATTGGAATACGCGGTATCGATTCTGTTGTTGCCTACGTCTGTTTTATATGCAACCACCCGGTAGCAAAAAACCCGCGTTGTGTCTGCGATAAAGAAAGGGGAGTTTGGCCCGCCCACTTCGTTCCACGTGAAACCCTGTTTGTTTCTTTCTTCAATAGCTTGGTTGTTTTTGTTATATGGTTGATAATCAAGCCATTGTGCGAAGTTTCCTGACTTTGTAAGCAATATGGAAATGTGGTTTTCTGAGGTGTCATATCCAACCCCGCATGGATTTTGCGCCAGCAAACGGAACACATAGCGCTTTTTTCCGGTTTCCAGGTTGGGTATCACAAACCGGCTGGAACCGGTCGGAACATTGCTGCCGGCTATATTCCATGCCGTAGCGGAATATTCACGGAACTGCAGCTGTGTTTTATACCCGGTGGCCGCAGGAGGAGTCCATTTGCATGTTACTTCTATGTTTCCCGCAGAGATTACAGAAGCATGGCCAATTTCATTGCTTATTGGTTTAGTGAAACCCACGGCATTAAACACCACCGCATTGGAGGTGGAGGTTATTCTGGGCAAGCCGGTTTTGCGCGCCCGGATAAAATACGTGTATGTATAATTCAATTCAGGCAAGAGGTGTGTGTAGCTAAGGGTGTCGCCGCTTACCGATCCTGCCAGACGAAACAAATTGTCGCGGCTGGACGCATACCATATTTCATAGGAGTCTACCAGCCACCCCACATAAGCCGTCCATCGGATTAAAACCTTTCCCGAGCAACGATATTGTGTGTTTTCGGCAGCATTAATACTGGCGCAAACAGGACTGTGCGGCGAACAAATAACACCACCGTTTTTACAAGAGTCAAATACAGCTATACTAATTTTATGGCCAGGCATTTTTGAATCAAAGGTTGAAGTAAAAAAGCGTATCCCTGTGGATGAAGTATCTTTGATTAAAACATTGTTTCCGGTACCCGGATCTACTTTAAAAACAGAATAACCCATCACATCTGCCTCAGGTGCCTTTTGCCAGCCGGCAACCACCTGCTGCGAAGCCAGGTCCACACTTACGCTATCGAGTAACAAAAGGGCAGGAGGCTGGTCATCCACAAAAACCGTGTCTGAGTTAAGGGTGTCGGTGCCGTTGCAGGCAAAACGCGCTGTCACAAAGAGTTCCCAGCGTTTTTTGTTGGGCAAAGGCGCGCTAAGTGAGGTGCTTCCTACAATCCCGCCCTGATACAATAACTGAAACGAACTGACAACATTATCTCTTCCATACAGCCGATAATTAACAAAACTTCCGCAAGCATCTGAAGCCGGAGTCATGTAAAGGGTTACGATGCCGGTTGTGGGGTCAAGGCAAGCCCGGATGGCTTTTGGTGGCAACACCATAGCAAAAACAGCAGAACAACAAAATCCTGCGCAGCATGCGATGATATATCTTATGAAGCTGCTCAATAGGTTATGGCAGTTTCCCTGCCAGTGCCAGTGTAAACGAATCCGGGCGCAAATAATTGTTAGCAAACGCCGATATTTCGTCTGAGGTTATAGACCATATTCTGTCCATATACGTTGCATAATAAGATTCGGGCAGGTTGTTCTGAAGCAAAAACTGCCATTTGGAAGGCAAAGAAAAAGGACCGTCAAACCCCGCCCTGAGTTGTCCAGAGGCGTAACGACGGGCTTTTTCAAGTTCTTCACCCACCGGCGGGTTCTTCGCAAGCCCCGTCATTATTTCCCGGGTTGCTTCAACCGCCTCTTCAGCGTTGCTGCTGTTCATTTCTCCGCTGATATACCAGGTAAATCCTTGCGAAGCCTGAGACAAACCACTTCCGATACCATAGGTTAACCCTTTTGTTTCGCGTAAATCCTGCATCAGGCGGCTGCCAAAAAACCCACCCAAAAACATGTTTACAAAAGACGCTGTCTGCATCTCATGCATACTCATGCGGGGCAAGGCTTTTGCCATATACAAACTCACCTGCTGCGCGTGTTCCATGCCATGTCTTATGGTTGCCGGCTTGCCTGTGCTGCCGGGTTCTTGTTGTGCAGCTTCATCTTTTTTAAATATCATACTTCCTATCAACCGATCCACCACAGAAAGCTCAGCGTCGCCAAAGTCTCCGGATGCGAAAAGCCGCGCCCCCGCAAAGGTCAGGTAGCCAACAAACCAGTTTGTAAGAGCCGGCGCAGACAGCGCTTCAATGTCATTCGCCCCGGCAAAGGATGTGTCAGCGCTTTTTTTACCATAAACCGACTCAAGACACAGCCGGCTGCTCCAGTACCTGGGGGTTTGCATCCGTCTCAACAAAGACGCGTTTTCCACCTGTTTAAAAACGGAAAGTTCATACTCCGGAAAAACCGGTTCAGCACCCTGCTCAAGCAGCCATTTAAGCGACTCCTCCAGGTATTGCTTCTGGGTTTGCAGCACCAGGGTAGACGACAACAAAGACACATCCGGATTGGCTGATGCACCCCAGTATTCAAAGCCTTCCTGAATTTGCTCTGCAGACAAGTTTTTGTTTCCGCTCAGGCGCAAAGATTGTGCAGCCCTGGCCAGCATGGGTTGTGGTTGTGCCGCTGTACCTGTGGGCCAGTAAAAAAGAAGTTTAATTACATCCAGGTCTCTTTTCGGGCTTGCAAACAAGGTGTGTCCGCCGGAAAGAGTTATTTCTTTTGGTGGTGTAAAATGAAGGGTTTTTATGGTTTTGGCTTCCGGGGCTGTTGATCTGAAATTCATGATGTGGTTTTTGGGTGATAGTATAAAACAGCGGCATTGTCCGGTTTTATTGTGCCGGCTGCAGCTGTAAGCATGTTGTGTAAACTCACTTTTCTGTACAGTTCGTCTTCATTGTGCACCTCCTCAACATTCCCCAGGTTTTCGAAATAACAAAGTTTCTGCGCGCGGTTAATCAGGGAAGCTTTTTCAAACAACAGAGCTGAAGTGGCCTTGTTTTTCACCCTTTCCATGTGCCTTTCAGTAAAACACGCACCAGTAACCGCATCATTCAGGGTTTGCATGAGGCATTGTTCTCCTTCATGGTGGTTTCGTCCCTCGTTCAACACGCCATATAACACAAACATACCCTCACCGGCATTGCGGATATAAAAAGAGGCAGCATCGTTAAAAACAGGGTTTTCCTTTACCCAACGGGTGTAAATAGGGCTAATTTCAGAACCGCCGAGCAAATCGGCAAACAGTTCCAGTGCGGCACTTTTCTGATCCATAAATGCCGGCCCCCTCCACACCATAAACACTGCCGGGTTTGGGCTTAGGTCTTCGGTTTCCATGAACTTGCGGCCTTCAGCAGCGGGGTCTTCTTCGTAAATATTGCTATTTACCACGCCGGAGGGTGCAATATCGGCATACCACTTTTCGCACAGCGTTCGTGTCTCTTCCTCAGAAATCTGTCCGGCTACACAAAGAATGGCATTGGCCGGGTGATAGTGTTTTTTGTAAAACGCCGAAACGTCGGACAAAACAGCATTTTCAATGTGTGATATATCTTCGCCAATGGTGGGCCACCGATATGGGCTTTTTTGGTATAAAAGTCCGCGTAAATGGTGCCACAACATACCAAAAGGGGCGTTGTGACAACGTTGTTTAAACTCTTCTACCACCACACCCCGCTGCACTTCCAGTGTTTTTGAATTTACATTCAGTTGAAACATGCGGTCGCTTTCCAGCCAAAATGCAGTTTCGGCGTTTTCTGCAGGAACCGTGATATAGTAGTTGGTATACTCATTGTTGGTAAAGGCGTTGTTGCTGCCGCCGGCGTTTTCGACCGCTTTGTCGTAGGAGTCAACATTTTTACTACCCCCAAACATCAGGTGCTCGAAAAGGTGCGCAAAACCGGTTTTGTCCGGCGATTCGTCTCGGGCGCCCACATTGAAAAGGGTGTTCAGGACAACAACGGTGCTGTCGGGGTCATAATGGTGAATTACCCTAAGGCCATTGGGCAAAACAAAACGCGAAAATGAAATCACACTACAAAGGTAGCACAGCAGCCCTGTTTATGGGATGATATTGGCTGTTATTGCCAAATCTCCTTTAGTACCTCGCGCCAGTCGTCGGGTTTTTGTGTTCCGATCAGCAGGGTTTTGTGTTTGCCCCAAAATAATTTTTTAGGCTCTTTGAAAGTAATCAATACACCTTTTTTCCCAGAAACAGAATATGCAACTCCATTTTTCCCAATGCGAAGACCCCAACCTCCGTATTCTTTGATGGGCTTGTATTCTATAACCTCAGCAGATTCCATTTCTGCAAAAGAAAAAAGGGTTGTTTTGCGAACAAATGGAAAGAACCGGACCGAAATACCCTCTTTGGTAACCTGTGTTTGTAGGGAAACAAAAGAAAGCAGCGCCCCTGTTGCCAAAGCTACACCTAGCCCAATAAGAGAGGCAGGCTCTTCGCCGGTATTTACATATCGAAGTATAACAACTGCAGAAATGATGGCGGGCAAAAAAACCAGCAACAAAAGCCACTTTGCAAAACGTTGTTTTTCGTGAAACAGTACCTCTCCGATGTTTGAATTCATCACACAAAGATACAGTCCCTGCAAAAACAAAAAACCCCGGACCGGCCGGGGTTCTTCATCAACAAAACAAATCATCAAAAAGGAAGCTCTTCGTTCAGCGATTCTTTTTTATTCTTTTGATTTACAAGAAAAACACGCTGAACATCCACCACGGTTTGTTTCTTCTCAACGCCTTTTTTGTCGAGCCAGTTGCGCTCGGTAATTTTTCCCTCTACAAACAAGCGCTGGCCTTTGCCCACGTGGTTTTCAACAATACTGGCCTTTGGCCCCCAGAAAACCAGTTTGTGCCAGGTTAAAGATTTGCTGTTTTGGCCCTCGTCGCTTTGCTTGCGCTCGCCGGTGGTGAGGCTGAGGGTGGCTACTTTGCGTCCGTTTTTCAGGATGCGTACAGATGGGGTGGAGCCAACATTGCCCCACAGGGTCACAGAATTAACTAAAGATGACATAACGTATAAAAATTAAATTAGGTTTCAACGATTTGGCTGGTTGGTGATGCAAAGGTGGTATCACCCCAAAAAAGCAGTCGGTTTTTTGTTGTTTAGTTGCGGTTGTAAGTGTTTGTTGTCGGATAAAAACAAAAATCCGTGTATTTTTGTCTATGAATGATCCACAAAAACTGTTTGGAATGCGGCGACAAAATTCTGGGCCGTTCCGATAAAAAATTCTGCGGCGATGCATGCCGAAATGCCCACAACAACAAGCTGAACGCGGATGCCAACAGCCTGGTGCGGAACATCAACAACGCACTGCGCAAAAACCGCCGAATACTGGAGGTGCTTTTAACTGGCAACAGCGAGGGCAAAACCCGGGTCCCTCTGAAAAAGCTGTCGGCCAAAGGATTTAATTTTGATTATTTCACCGGCATTTACACCACAAAAACCGGATCCCAATACCGTTTCTGTTATGAATACGGCTATCTGAAACTTGAAGATGAAATGTACATGGTGGTGAAGCGCGATGCCTGAATTAACCTCAGCTAAAGCGGGTTCGGTTGCGCAGCATGGTTATTGTATGGATTGGGTTTCGGGTCATTAGCCAAAAAGCGGCCGCCACCAACCCAAAGCGTAGGCGACACAGCCGACACCGCTGAAACAACAAAGCCGCTTTCATCCCAGTGGATGCGCGATGGTCTTTGTTGAGAAGGTGTTTTTCTGCCAACCCCAGCCAGTCTTTCAAAAACGTATAATTTGTAGTTGTAAGGCGTGTGTTACTTCTCAGAAAATCCAGCACAGCTGCAGTTTTGTCTTCTGGTGTAAATGGAAAATTTCTATTCAGAAGGCGCGCCCATTTTTGCTGTGTGTTGTACCGAAATTCTTTTTCTTTTTGCCCATGGGTTCCTAGCATAAAGTAACTAACAACGGGCGTTTGAATTACAGCCAAAACCTTCCCATGATCTCTACAACGCAAAAAGAGTTCATAATCTTCTGTGTATTCATAATCCGAATCAAAGAGCAGGTTTTCGGCAACAAAAAAATTGCGCGCCATGATACTGCTCTGAATAAAAGGGTTTCGGAAAGCCATGGAAGCTTGCAGATAATCGGGGTTGCCCGATATTTTAACCATCCTTCCACCCGGAACCCAATCACCCAAATCCAAACGCCTAAGCTCTGCCCAGCCGCCAAGAACATCTGTTTCAGGATGTTGTTGAAAATAATGGTACTGTGCCTGCAGCTTGCCGGGAAGCATGATATCATCAGCATCCAGCCAGGCAACAAAAGGCGCTGTTGTTTTGTGCAGCAAGTAGTTTCGTGCAAATACAATTCCCTTGTTTACATCTCCGTGAAAAACCCGAAGCCGCTCATCGGCAATACCATCGAGCAAGTCGCGTGTTTTATCGGAGGAGCCATCATTATAAACACAAACTTCAAAACCATCAAAATCCTGGTTCAGGGCACTCCAAACCGCGGCCAAAATGGTTTTTTCGGCATTGTAAGCGGGAATAAGTACACTGATTTTTGGGTTCATGTTACTGTTGAATAAAGGAAACGATTTTCTCGAGGTATTGGTTTCTTGCAGCGGGCTCAAACAAGCTGTTATCAAAACAGATTTGTGGCAACCCCGCATTAATCAACCCAACAATCTCTTCCGGGTTGTCAGAAACAACCCCCCCCGACAAACGAACCAACTCCTCAAGCCCCCCACCGGCACTAGCGATTACCGGTGTTCCGAGTAAAACACTTTCATGGGCAACGCGGTTCCAGCCTTCATTTGTTTTGTTAAGAATAACCGTTGCAACAGATCCTGCCGCTTGTTTCAAATATTCTCCATGGTTTTGAAAAGTACTTACCGGCAAATCAGGAGAAAAAACAGGTTCCGAAGAGCTAAAGTAACACACGAAACCATGCTCTTTAAGTAAATGAAATAAAATCAGATATTTTTTAAAATCTATCTTATCTGAATACATGCCCAAATGAATCAGTTTGGGGTTTTTTCTGGCAGAATGCGCAATAACCTGAAGCGTTTTTGCATCAAAAAAGTTGGGAAACAGTATAGGCGCGATGCCAAATCGGTCTTTCAAAAAGTCTTGCCAGTATCTTGCCACCACCACAACACAAGCTTTTTGCGGGTTTTTAGCCGTGTGTTTAAGGAATGCACCCAGCAAACGGTAATATAAACGGGGTTTTCCATCTTTGGGATCATAGTTGTGCAGCACAAGAACGATTTTTCCTTTACCAAAAACCTGTTTCAGACGAACAGGCCATGCCAGGCGGGCAACGGTAATAACAACCGCATTTCGGTCTGCCGCGAAAAACGCTTTCAACGCCAGTAAAAACCAACGAAACGGGCCTTTAAAATTCCTACGAAACCGAATTTCTTTGAATGTGTCAGAGGGCCTGCAGATCGTTTCGCTCAGTGATGCGGCAAGAAACCTTTCATGCGCATATCCTCCTGTTTCACGGGCACCGTGCGATATATATTGAATTATGGGAGGAGTGCCCGCCGTTTTCACATGTTGTTTTTTGATAGAAAATCCGCGTAGGCCAGCGCGATTCCTTCGCGCAGTGAAACCGACGGCTTCCAGCCCAGCGAAAACAGCCGGCTGCTGTCCATCAGTTTGCGGGGTGTGCCATTGGGTTTGCCGGTGTCAAAAACAATGCTGC
>CANHQZ010000023.1 GCA_947463125.1 Flavobacteriales bacterium
ACGGGCAGGCGGCGGTTATCGATATACTGCAAATAGCGATGATCCACAGCATTGTTTACCACCAGGTACATGGGCTCCTGATAAAACTGCCGCATCCATTTGTTCATGCGGATGCTGCGCACAGCAACACCATCGGTGTAAAAAACCACCCTGTCGGGTGTCCAAAGGCAGGCATAAATATGAAAGGCTGAGTCTGTGTCTTTACTCAGGTTCACAGCCTTCATCAGGAGGGTTTTGGTGTGGGTTTCGATTTTGCCAAAGTGCAGGGTCATGGTTTGCCGGTGAATGGTTTTGCCGGTTTTTTCGCCATACATCTCATAAATATCAATTTCCGGGGGCCAGTTATTTTTGCCGGTGAGCCAAAATGCCGGCCAGGTGGCGGGTCCTGAGGGGTTTTTACTGCGAACGGCAAAAAAGCCGTATTGAAAAGTGCGGGAATGGGCGGTGTTAACGAGCCCTGTGCCATACGGAATGGTGATGCCGGTGTCGCCCGACGGAAATTTTTGGGGCGCATATCGGTTTTGCAAAATCAACACTCCGTTTTTCACAAACACTTCGCTGTCGCCATAATACTGGTGCGGTTGCTGACCGTGGTAGCGTCCCCAGGGCTGGCCAATTTGCCAGATGTTTGTGTTGAGTGAATCAAATTCATCTGAAAAAACAGGCACGAAATCCCGCGCTTCTTCCGGCAGCAACAGGTGTTGTGTGTTTTTATCCGCCTGCCGGTAATGCCCGCTGCCGGGTGTGTTGGATAGGTCCCAGCCACGCTTGAGCATCAGCCCTGTTTTGCCCCTTATAAAACCGGTACGGGTGCTGTCCAGCTTACTTTGTCCGCAAACCTGAAAAAAACAACCCAGAAAAAGGATAACCAAAGAAGCCCGCATGCTGACACAAAGATAGTTTCAAAAACCCTCGCCCACATGTGTAAACATGTTATTCGCTTAACAAAAAAATAATTTTCTAACTGCTTTTATTATCGTAATATTGCGATAATTAAATCATGGGAACAGCCAAATCTGAAGAATTCAGTGTGCGAGATAACCACATAGCAGAATTCGCCAAAGCCCTATCCAGTCCTGCAAGAATAGCCATTCTAAGGGTGCTGATGGAAAAAGAAACCTGCATGTGCGGAGACATTGTGGAAGAGATGCCTTTATCGCAAAGTACCGTTAGCCAGCACCTTAAAGAACTAAAAAAGGCGGGTATTATTAAAGGTGAAATTGAGGGACCAAAAACCTGCTACTGCATTGATGCAGAAAACTGGGAGACCATGAGAAAAACCTTTAAAAAATTCTTCAAGGCCTTTGACCCTAAACAACCACAATCCTGCTGATGAAAACAAAAATTTTGATCTTATGTACGGGCAATTCATGCCGAAGTCAGATGGCGCACGGTTATCTGGCTGCCATGGGCGGAGATAAAGTAGAGGTATATAGTGCCGGTGTGGAAACCCACGGCGTCAATCCCAAAGCCATAGCCATTATGGCGGAGGACGACATTGATATCAGCGGCCACACCAGCAACCATGTAGATGAATACAGGAATATTGACTTTGATTTTGTGATTACCGTTTGTGACCATGCGAAAGAACGTTGTCCCTGGTTTCCCACCACGGCTGTTCTTTTTCATGAAAACTTTCCGGATCCGGCCAAAGCCACCGGCACGGAAGAGGAGGTGCAAAAAGCATTTGAGCATACGCGCAACCTCATAAAATCCTATTGTTTAGCCTTTCTCCAAAAACAACTTAATCACTGAAAAACATGCCCGGAAATAAAAGACTCGGATTTTTAGACCGCTATCTCACCCTTTGGATATTTATGGCCATGGCGTTGGGCGTGGCTATTGGCATGTGGTTTCCCGCAGTTCCTGTTGCCATTCAGGCAATGGGCGATGGCACCACCAACACGCCCCTGGCTATTGGACTCATTTTAATGATGTATCCGCCGCTGGCAAAAGTGCGCTATGAAAAGATTCCGGCATTGTTTGCCAACAAGGGACTTTTCTTTTCCAACATGTTCATCACCTGGTTTGTGGGACCCTTGCTCATGTTTTTCCTCAGCATCGTTTTTCTTAACGATTATCCGGAATACATGTCGGGTTTGATTTTGATTGGTATCGCACCCTGCATAGCCATGGTAATTGTGTGGAATGAACTGGCAGAGGGAAACCGCGAATATATTGCCGCTCTGGTGGGTATCAACAGCGTATTGCAACTGTTGTTTTTCAGCGTGTATGCATGGTTTTTTCTGGAAAAAATGCCGCCTTTATTCGGACTGAAATCCATACAGGTAAATATCGGTATAGCTGAAATAGCCAAAACCGTCGGTATTTATCTGGGAATTCCCTTTTTGATGGGGGTAATCAGCCGCTATGGATTGATAGCCTTGAAGGGTGAGGCCTGGTACAACCAAAAATACATACCCCGCATTTCGCCCATCACCCTTACAGCGCTGCTGCTTACCATTATGGTTATGTTTTCGCTGAAAGGCGAACTGATGGTGAAACTCCCTCTGGATGTGGTTCGTGTGGCTATTCCGCTGGTGTTGTATTTCTGTATTATGTTCGGAGCAATGTTTTTTGTGGCTAAAAAACTCGGGGCCGGTTATGCCGAGACCGCATCGGTTTCCTTTTCCGCAGCAGGCAACAATTTCGAGTTGGCTATTGCGGTAGCAATAGGTGTTTTTGGCTTAAACAGCGGTCAGGCTTTTGCCGGGGTGATAGGCCCGCTGGTAGAAGTGCCGGTGTTAATTCTTATGGTGAGGCTGGCGTTTGCGCTTAAGAAAAAGTATTTCTGACATCCGGAACAGGATGCTTGCTCAAAATTGAATACGGCAAGGGTTACGTTGGTTTTTCGTTTTAACAGCAGCCGCCACCCGGTGTGCAAGATGTTTTAGCAGGTTTTATTTCAGAAAGTATAATTTTTTGTTTAATACCTGGAATACCGCAGGCGTCTTCTGCGAGGCAAGCGGTTTTGGTATTGCGCAGCACAAAGTGTTGGCCATTGTGGTCAAGATCATATTTGCCGATGGTTATACCCTGATACTCTACTTCAACAGGAAGGTCTTCTGTACCCAGCAACCCTTCAGAAAGGGTAATGATCTTTAAGAATTTATCTGCGGTCATGCGATGTTCGGTGTCGTTTGCCACCCATAGCTGAAGATTGGCCTTTTTCTCACTTCGGAAGCTGCCACCGCAATCGATGAAGTGTTTCACAACAACACCCACTTCAGTGATGTGAAAATGCGGTGGTATCAAATTCCCGTTTTCATCGGCAAATGACACATTCTCTGTGTTGCCAAGAATGGTTTTAACTTCTGATATTTTCATTTTTTCTCATTTAAATTTAACAGCACTCCGATTTTTTATTTTTACAACCTTGAATAAGGCTTTGTGTATACAAGTGTAGCATCTCTATACCATTTTCGTCTATACAATAACAAATGGACTTTCCTTCAATATCCCCTTTGATAAGCCCTGCAAGTTTTAGCTCTTTGAGGTGCTGTGAAACGGTGGGTTGTGATAACCGGATTTCAGCAACAATATCGCCACAAATACAACCTTCTACTTTAAGCAGGTAGTCCAAGATGGCCACCCTTGCCGGATGGCCCAGGGCTTTGGCAACAGTGGCAATGCTGTTTTGTCGCTCGGAAAAGAACGCTGACTTTGTTATTCCCATATAGATATATTGCAATATTACGATATTAAAATCAAAAAGGCAAACCACATGACAGCAATCATGACAGCATTAAAATTGCCTAAATAGGTAATTCGTGTTTTCTTAAGCGCACAAGCTGAAACAGGCAAATTGCCCAAACGAGGATACACGGAAACACCTTCAGCTGCCATGTCTCCACAATCAGCAGGCGCCAGGCTTTTGGGTAGATATCCGAAGGGCCCAGGCAGGTAAACAGCATTACAGGAACCAGCACGGCAATATGCCAGAATTTTCTTTCCGGAAAGGTAAAATACCATAAAAACACACCGGCTACAGCAATGATAAAGGTAGCGCTTTCTGCCATGTGGTTGAAAATGACCAGCCAGATGAGCCAGGACGCTGCATAAACGGTTCTGAAACTTTGATTATGAAACTTGTTCCAAAACAATAGCGGAATGCATTGAATAATAAGTCCGGCTAGTACAATGCCGTTTTTATTGGGTTGCCAGCCAAACCAGCTTTGCAGCCAGCCCATTACACTGTATTTTACAAAGAAGCCGTGATCGCCGGAAATAAGGCTGAAATATTCGCGGTAGTGCTGAATAAGCCTATCCCAGCCACCACAGGGAAATGGCAGGATAAACAGTACAAGCATGACAGCTACCGCTACAGGTATGGCTTTCAGGCGTTGCGGATACAACAAAACCAGAGCAAAAAACAAAATACCAAACAGTTTAATGAAAACTGTAAGGGAAATAAACAGCACAGGTATCAGTATTTTGCCTCTTTCCAGATAGATATATGCCAACATAAGCAGCCCCGCAATCAACAAGTTGCTTTGGCTGTTGGTGGTGGTGGTAAAAATTTCGGGAATGGCCAGCAAACCAAACCCCAGCTGGCGAATGGGCGGTAGCGACAACTTTTTTAGGGCAAGTAAAAACACAAGTACATTCAGCAGGTTCCAGGCTGAAAGGCCTATACTGTGAGGCAAAGCTGAAAGAGGCGCGAAAAACAGGGCAAATGTGGGTGAATACTTAAACACATCGTATTGTTCTTCAGGGTATTGCGCATAAAGGTTTTTGCCCTCCGAGAGGTGATTAAAACTGTTGGAGAAGATTACGTAGTTGTTGTAGGCAGTAATTTTTCCCTTGTAACCGGGCATTTCCTTTTCTGGGGCATTAACAGCGCGAATACTGATAAAGAGGGCAAGCAGGATGTACACAGAAACCAAAAACCAACCGCTTTGCACTATGCGCTTACCCAATTGCATACGGCAGCAAATTAAAAGCATTTAATGCATATCGGGTGTAAAAGAACAAGACCCGGCCGAAACGACCGGGCCTTGCAAGCTATGAAAACTTAAATCTACCCTGCTGCAAAATTCGTATTAAAACGCTCAAGCCCTTACTGTTATGGTTAAAAACCATAGTTTATTTGTTAAACAAACCATGCGTTTTGTCTAAAAAGCGACTCTAAAGCAATTGTTTTTTAAACAGTTAAAACCAAAATCAGTTACGACGCAACATTGGTTACTTTTATAATCCGTTTTTCGTGCTGAAATTTGCGAAGCAATCGTCTTTTGTTCAAACAATGGATGGAAGCAATTTGTTAAAGGAAGAACAACCCAAATAAATCAATGGAAGATCATAAAAATAGCAACGGAGAAAGCAAATGTCCTTTCTCAGGAAAAATGGTAAGTCCCAGCGCAGGACGAGGAACACGCAACCGTGACTGGTGGCCGAATCAACTGCCTCTGGGCATTTTGCGCATGCATTCAAACCTCTCCAATCCCATGGAAGAAAGTTTCAATTATGCGGAAGCCTTCAAATCGCTGGATTTGAATGAAGTAAAGAAAGACATCAATGACCTGATGACAAAGTCACAGGACTGGTGGCCTGCTGATTACGGGCACTACGGACCCTTGTTTATCCGCATGGCGTGGCACAGTGCCGGAACTTACCGTATTTCAGACGGTCGCGGTGGCGCAGGTGCCGGAACCCAGCGTTTTGCGCCCCTGAATAGCTGGCCCGACAATACCAACCTGGATAAAGCACGCCTTCTGCTGTGGCCTGTGAAGCAAAAATATGGAAATAGCCTTTCCTGGGCCGATTTGATGATTCTGGCAGGCAATTGCGCCTTGGAAACCATGGGTTTTAAAACCTTTGGGTTTGGCGGAGGCCGTGAAGACGTATGGGAGCCTGAAGAAGATATTTACTGGGGTTCTGAAGCTGAATGGTTGGCCGACAAACGCTATTCCGGAGACCGTGAATTGGAAGGCCCGCTGGCAGCTGTTCAAATGGGACTTATTTACGTAAACCCTCAAGGCCCTAACGGCAACCCCGATCCGATTGCCGCTGCCCGCGACATCCGCGAAACTTTCCGCCGCATGGCCATGAACGATGAAGAAACCGTTGCACTGATTGCGGGTGGTCACACCTTTGGTAAAGCACACGGTGCCGGTGACGCCGGAAAGTACGTAGGCAAAGAGCCTGCAGGAGCTTCGATCGAAGAGCAAAGCATGGGTTGGAAAAACACCTTGGGCTCAGGCAATGCCGAAAATACCATCACCAGCGGACTGGAAGGCGCCTGGACTACTACACCTACCCAATGGAGCAATAACTACTTTGAAAACCTGTTCGGTTACGAATGGGAACTCACCGAAAGCCCCGCCGGAGCCAAGCAGTGGCGCCCCAAAGGCGGTGCCGGCGCCGGAACCGTGCCCGATGCGCACGTAGCAGGCAAAACCCACGCACCCATGATGCTGACCACAGACTTGTCACTTCGCATGGATCCTGCGTATGAAAAAATATCGCGCCGTTTCTATGAAAACCCCGACCAGTTTGCCGATGCCTTTGCTCGTGCCTGGTTTAAGCTCACCCACCGCGATATGGGACCCAAGCGCCGCTACCTGGGTCCTGAAGTTCCCGCTGAGGAGCTCATCTGGCAAGACCCGATTCCTGCTGTAAGCCACGAGCTGGTAGATGCAAACGACATCGCCCACCTCAAAAACCAGATACTGTCTTCAGGACTGACCGTTTCTCAGTTGGTAAGTACTGCCTGGGCTTCTGCTTCTACCTACAGAAATTCCGACAAGCGCGGTGGTGCCAACGGTTCCCGCGTGCGCCTGGCGCCTCAGAAATTCTGGGAAGTAAACAACCCTGCGCAGCTGGGTTCGGTACTCGACAAGCTGGAAAGCATTCAGCAGGCCTTTAACAGCACTCAGAGCGGCAACAAGCGCATTTCCCTGGCCGACATGATTGTGCTGGGTGGCTGTGCTGCTGTTGAGAAAGCCGCTGCCGATGCAGGTCACATCGTAAGTGTACCCTTCACTCCCGGCCGCATGGATGCCAGCGCAGAGCAAACCGACGTAGAATCGTTTGCCGTATTGGAGCCTATGGGTGATGGTTTTCGCAACTACAAAAAAGCTGGATTCCGTGCTTCTGCTGAAGAAATGTTGGTAGACAAAGCTCAGTTGCTGACACTGACCGCACCTGAAATGACAGCACTGGTGGGTGGCATGCGTGTGATGAACACCAACTGGGATAACTCCAAGCATGGTGTATTCACACACAATCCCGGCAAGCTCAGCAACGATTTCTTTGTGAACTTGCTGGATTTTGGCACCACTTGGAAAACAATAGACCACGCGCAGGAAACATTTGAAGGTACCGACCGCAAAACCGGCGCTGTGAAATGGACTGCTACCCGTGCAGACCTCATCTTCGGTTCCAACTCAGAACTGAGGGCCATTGCTGAGGTTTACGCCTGTGCCGACGGACACAAAAAATTCATCAAAGATTTTGTGGCCGCCTGGAACAAGGTGATGAATGCGGATATGGCATAAACCTGTTGATTTTGATAATAGAAAGGGGCTTTTCGAAGCCCCTTTTTCTTTGTATGGCATTTACATCAGAAGTTTCAGTACCCGTATTTTTGCAAAAAAACATGCGCCGAAAATTACTGACCGGATTAATAATTATTTGCAGCGTTAGCGCAACAGCCCAGGATACCTTAAACATAGACACGCTGATGATTTTTGACGGCAGAACCCGTGGCACTCTTACCCAAAACACGTCCATCACCTGCATTGATGCAAAAACCCTGCAAAAAGCCCCTGTTCACAGTGTGGAAGACTACCTCGATTACCTTCCCTGGCTGGATTTACGTAGCCGCGGAAACATGGGCGTTCAAGGCGATTTGAGCATTCGCGGCGGCAATTACGAGCAAACCCTCATCATGCTGGACGGCGTTCCCATGACCGATGCCCAGACAGGCCACCACAACCTGAACCTGATGTTGCCCCCGGAAATGTACAAAACCATGGAAGTACGCGCCAATGGTGCCGCCCGGATTTATGGTCCCAAAGCCATGTCAGGCTCGGTAAACTTCACTACACAACTTCCCGATAAAAACAGTGCATTCGCCTCTGTATTTGGCGGTGAGCATGGTTTTAAAAGACTGGCTGCCGGTGTTTCTGGTTACCGAAAAGGCTGGGGAGCGGGTATTTCGGGCCAAACCCTTTCTCACAATGGTTTTGCTACCAATACCGATATGGAACAGAACAGCCTGTTCGGACAAATTTACCGCAAGGACAAAGCGGGAAAAATATGGATGAATGCGGGCATTGGCAACAAACGTTTTGGTGCTCAGAACTTTTACAGCAGCCGCTTTCCCTTCCAGCAGGAATATACCCAAACCCGTTTGATAACCGTAAACTGGGAATATTACTGGGGAAAATGGCAGTGGGTAGGAAACTCCTATTACCGTTATAATCACGACCGTTTTGAACTGTACAGGGAAGGTGATGGCTGGTATCAGCGAAGTGGAAAACGCTATGTGCGTGGCACAGACACAACCCCCACATGGTATGCCGGACACAATTACCACCAAAGTATTGCCCGGGGCGGTATGAACAACATTTCACGCAGATTTGGTGTGCATACGGTATCCATTGGGCTGGAATACCGATCCGAATTTGTGCGCAGCAATGTACTGGGCGAGCCGGGCGATACTCTGGAAGTGTCCTTTGGTTCGGATGGAGCCAAATTTACACGCAGCGCAAGGCGCGAAAACTGGAGTGCGTATCTGGAAGACAAAATACAATGGAAAAACTGGGTGGTATCCGGCGGTATTTTGATTAACCGCAATTCTGCTTTTGGCAGCGGTATTTTCCCTGGAATAGAAGTGGTCAAAACACTCAAAAAAGCGCGGGTTTATGCCTCTGCCAACAAGGGTTTCAGGCTGCCTACCTATACGGATTTGTATTACAACATTGGCGGTGCCAAAGGCAGTAAATTATTGAAACCGGAAGAGGCCATCAGTTATGAACTGGGTACCCGGTTCAGTTTAAAAGAAAGTCGTTTCCAATTTGCAGCCTTTGCCCGCGACGGAAAAAACCTGATAGATTGGGTGCGTTTTAACGGCAGCAATGTGGATTCTGCGGCCAACCTCACACAAGTGTTTTACTACGGCGTTGACGGGTACTGGGAATATCTGCCCAAAAAGCCGCTGGTTGGGGTTTTGCAGAAGATCAGTGCCGGTTTTCTTATGATGAATGCCGATAAAAAGAGTGAAGGTTTTCAGAGCTTTTATGCACTTGATTTTATCGGTCAAAAGTATACCCTGCAGGCGGAATGGAAACTTCATAAGAACATTAACCTAAATACGATGGGTTATTTGCAGAAGCGTATGGGAGGGTACAAACTACCCGGGAAGACTACAGAAACGGCCTATCCATATGCAGTGGCAATGGATGTGAGGCTTACGGCCACCCTAAAACAGCTGAAGTTGTTTGCCGAAGCCACCAACGTGTTTGATAGCCCCATGATGGACCTGGGCAATGTTGTTTTGCCCGGCAGGTGGGTGAAAATTGGCTTGTCCGCTTTGGTTCAATAAGAAATCCGCGATTGCCGGATTACTGATTGTCTCTCCACTCATACACCCACTGGGCCTGTATCATCTCCAGATGCCCTTCATTGCATTCTTCGCGGGTGCCTTTAAAGTTGGGTATTTCCAGCACCCATTCCAGCAATTCGGTGAAACGTACGCGGTAAATTTTGCTCTCGTTGAAATCATCGCCGAAGCGCTCATGGAGCTTCATGGCAATATCCTCGTGGTCGGGCCAGTATATCGGGGGTTCGAACATTTTTTTCTGGTTAAAAGTTAGAAGTTAAGAGTCAGAAGTTGGGTTATTAGTGTCCGATGATACCGCTTTGATCGGGAATGGTAACCACCAGATCGCCATCCTGACTAAGTTTACACTGGCACGCCAGGCGTGAGTTATACTTTGGGTTTCTGGCACGGTCCACGTAGTCTTCTTCACGCTCGCTCATTTCCGGCAACAGATTCTCACCCTGCTGAATGTATACGTGACAGGTGCTGCAACCGCATACACCGCCACAATTGTGGTTGAGTTGTATGTCGTTGTCCAGCGCTACTTCAAGAATGGTCTCTCCGGCCTCAATACCAACCGTCACCGGTGGCTGTGCTTTGTCTTCAAATTGAAACGTAATGTTTCCCATATCGGTTGCAAAGGTAACAACAGAAGGCGGCTAAAGTTTAATCCCGATGCATATTTTGACGTATTCGAAAAAGCACCCGAATGATAAAACACCAAAGGTTTAACCCGAAAATCATACACAAAATCAAAGGTATCCAAATCTGCCAAACCTTACGTATTTTTGCAGTCTTATGCAATTTGAGCTTACCGAAGAACATTTGGCGGTGCAGCAGGCTGCCCGCGATTTTGCACAAACTGAGCTCCTGCCCGGAGTAATTGAGCGAGACGAGCACCAGAAATTCCCTGCAGAGCAAATTAAAAAGCTTGGAGAACTAGGCTTTATGGGTATGATGGTAGATCCTAAATACGGCGGATCGGGCATGGATACTATAAGCTACGTGCTGGCAATGGAAGAAATTTCAAAGGTAGATGCCAGTGCCAGTGTGGTGATGAGCGTGAATAACAGCCTGGTTTGCTGGGGTTTGGAAACCTTCGGAACAGAAGAGCAAAAGCAAAAATACCTTGTGCCGCTGGCCAAAGGAGAAATTATCGGTGCATTCCTGCTCAGCGAGCCTGAAGCCGGCAGCGATGCTACCAGTCAGCGCACTACGGCGGAAGACAAAGGTGACCACTACCTGCTGAACGGTACCAAAAACTGGATTACCAACGGCAACAGTGCCAGCGTTTATCTGGTAATGGCACAAACCGATGCTGCCAAAGGCCACAAAGGCATCAACGCGCTGATTGTAGAGAAAAATAGCCCTGGTGTAACAGTAGGCAAGAAAGAAGATAAACTGGGCATTCGTGGCAGTGACACACACTCCATCATGTTCCAGGATGTAAAAGTTCCTAAGGAAAACCGCATCGGTGAAGATGGTTTCGGATTCAAGTTTGCCATGAAAACCCTTACCGGTGGACGCATTGGAATTGCCGCACAAGCCCTGGGTATTGCCAGCGGAGCGTATGAATTGTCATTAAAATATTCTAAAGAACGCAAAGCTTTCGGAACCGAAATCATGAATCACCAGGCCATCGCTTTCAAACTGGCTGATATGGCCACTGAAATTGAAGCGGCCCGTCTGCTTTGCCTAAAAGCTGCATGGTTGAAAGACCAGCACATGGATTATGGCAGGGCCAGTTCCATGGCAAAACTGTTTGCCAGCGAAACGGCGATGAAAACTGCGGTAGAAGCGGTTCAGATTCATGGTGGATACGGCTATGTGAAAGAATACCATGTTGAGCGCCTGATGCGTGATGCCAAAATCACCCAGATTTATGAAGGAACCAGCGAAGTTCAGCGCGTGGTAATCAGCAGGGATGTACTGAAAGACTAATTTTTTTATACTGTATATAAAATAAAAAAGGCCGTCTAGGACGGCCTTTTTTATTAAATAGATAAATGCAACTTACTGGAAGAGCTCCAGCGGAGCGAACAAATCGCCTGCAGTGCGTGGTGCATTGATGTTGGCATTGATTTCATCCTGAGGAACCAGGAAACGCTCAGGCAGCTTGGTTCCTTTGTTGGGAACTACACCAATGAGGTTTTTGGTTCTGCGAAGATCGCACCAGGGCTCGATCTGGCCATACAGAGAAACATACTTCTCCACCAGAATTTCCTTGGTGATGGCATCATTCACGGTAGTGCCCGGAACCATTTGTCCTGGACCGAAATCACCGATTACATAGTCGTCGTACTGACCACCGGTGCTGGTGGCATTTTCATCACGAACATTGTTCAAGTGATCGATAGCCGCAGTGGCATCACCGTTTCTGATTGCGCACTCAGCAAGAATCAGTTCGTTTTCCGCATATGAAGCAATCGGAAAATTTGCAGTGGCAGCAAATATGCCATTATCCCAGTTAGGATCGAGCGGTGTATAACCTGCATCGGTGAAATAGAATGCAAACCTGTCAGACTCGTCGGTCTTCGCATTGTTGCGGAAGAACGCAGATGTATCGAGCAGCTTTTCCATGTGAGAACCGCTAGCAGAGATATAGCCTGAACGGTTCCAGTCAAGAAAGTCATAATACAGGTTCCACGCTCCGGGAGTGGCCTGGCTGTGGTTTGCCAGCAGGTCGTTTCCGGCATCAATTCCATTGGCAGCAGCGGCTGCAGCCTTCGCGTAATCCTTCATGCGCAGATAAGCACGCGCCTTAAGGGTATTGGCCACTTCAGCCCAGTTGTGGTTACCAACATAGGCCCCGCTATAGTTAGCATGGTTCGCTCCATAAGACAAAGCCGAATCCAGCAAAACGATAGCCGCTTTGTGCACATCCGACATTTTGTCAAACTTAGGGCTGGAGATGCCGTCAACACAGGCTTCTGTGTTGGGTATATCACCCCAAAGCGCAGAAGCAGTAAGCAACAGGTTGGCTTCTGTAATACAAGCCACAGCGTTTAACTGTTTGTTGTTGGCTTTTGCAGCCTTTGCACGGATAATGCGGCACTGTGCAATGCCTTCGGTGTAAACATTACCCCATGGGGTATTGAAATCTCCGGCGGTCAACACATAATCGTTGTATGACACAAACTGGCGGTCAAAACCTACGTGATGACCACTGAAAATCCCTGTCAAACGGGCAGCTTCGCCCTCATTTACCAGCACATTGGCCAGCTGGGCACCCGACATCATCAGCACAGGATCTGAATCGCTGAACTGGCCGGGGTTCTCTTTATTGATTTCCTTGATGTCCTTTTTGCAGGAGGTAATGCCTACGGTAAGGGCAACAGAAAAGATTAAAGCTATCTTTTTCATATAATAATTCCTTTTTTAGTATTAGAGGTTAAACTTGATGTTGAACAGGTATGACTTGGTTCCGGGGTTGTTGAAGTAGTCCAGACCACGGCCATTGGAAACACCGGTAAGGTTGGTTTCAGGATCAACACCATCAAATTTGGTCCACAGGGCGAGGTTTCTGCCGGTAAAACCAACGGAAATTCCGCCGGGAACATGAACGGCATCAGACCAGGCCTTAGGCAGCGCATATGACAGGCTGAGTTCGCGGATACGGGTCCAGGATGCATCGCGGATGAACTGTTCAGCAACAGAACCAAAACCGCCACCCAGGCTGGTATACCAGTATTGGTTCAGCCAAACGTTTCCTGCACCAAAGTCTTTCAGACTGCCGCGAGCAGTTATGCTTCCGTCAGCATTAACAACAGCCAGACCATTTGCACCGGATGCAGCAGCAGAAGCCAGCGTTACACCACGGTAATCTACGATGTTGGCAGCATCAGCGGCAGAAACTGTAAAATCAGTTGCAGATTCAGGAGTTACACCAAAGTTGTTCAATACACCGTAGGTGCCGGCCCACATGTCGTTGCCCTGACAAGTTTCCACCAACAGGTTGAAGTTCAGGTTTTTGTAGTTACCGTTCAGGCCTACGCTACCTCTCCAGTCTGGGTTGGGGTCGCCAATTACGCCTTCTTCAGAAGAAGCAGTAGGGAAACCATCAGCATCCAGAATCAGCTTACCTGATTCATCTTTAGCCCATTTGCCACCCCAGAGTGCACCCATAGCCTGTCCTTCAACAGCGCGTGATGAAGTACCGGTGAAACCGGCCAGGAAGATAGGAGCAGCTCCGCTGAGGTTGTCAACCGTGTTGCGGTTGCGACCCAGGTTACCATAAAGGTTCAGGTTGAAGTTGTCGGATTTAATCAAACTAACATTCAGGTCGATTTCTATACCCTTGTTGGAGAGATCAGCAGCATTCTTCCACTGGTTTGAATAACCGGTAGAGTTTGGCACAGCAATAGCCAGTACAGCACCGTCTATTTTGTTCTGGTAATAAGTGAAGCCCAAAGAAACTTTGTTTTTGAACAGTTTCACGTCGGCACCCACTTCTGTTTCTGTTTTGATTTCAGGCATGATGTCGGGGTTGCCTTGGGTTGAGCTTCTATAGATAGAACCACCATACAGAGAACCATCCAGGTAATCACCCCATCCTGAAGATGAGCTTGCCGCTACATAATTTGTGTTCCAGATGTACGCAGGAGGAGCTACACCCACACGTCCGGAAGACACACGCAGCTTGGCGTAGCTTAGAATGTCATTGGGCTTCAGGTCTTTGGTAAGTTCGTAAGCCAAACTTGCGCTGGGAGAGAAGAAGCGGTTTGCGTAGGTAGAAGATGCTTCTGATGCACCGGTCAGTTGAAGGAAGATCTTGTCCTTCACATCAAAATCCAAAATACCATACACGCGGTTGTTCAGCAACTCAGAGAATGAGTTGAATGGGTCTTTGTTTTCGGTAGTAGAATTGATAAACGCGAAACGGTCCTGATCGCGGATGATGAACTGTGATGCCGAACCACCAATGCTGTATAGGTTTTTATAGGTATACAGATAACCCACAGTAGAGTTCAGGTTGATACTGCTGCTTAGCTTGTGTGTTCCCTGATTGATGAAATGCAGGCTGGTTTCGGTTTCCTGAAGATGCTCATCAGTGAATGAACCATTTGCCTGGTTTGCTGCTGAATTTACAGGGAAATAGGTAATCCTGCGGTCTGTTGACATATCGTGACCCAGACGGGCAATCAGTTTGTGGTTTTCATGCCATTTGTAAGTCGCTTCAGGCGTAAGAATAAAGCGGGTTACGTCTGAAGTATTGGTCTGTTCATTGAGCGTCCAACCGGGATTGTTGTAAGTAGGAGCTCCATTTCCCAGATAGCGGCGATAACCTCTGTGGGCATTGAAACTGGGAACACCGGCTGCGGTGTAATAGGTTCCTTTGTAATCAGAGTTATCAAAATCGGGTGACGTACGCAGGTAACCAAGGTAAAGACCGTCCAGGTTTGAACCCATCTGAATGCGGTTTGAAACCGTTTTTGCCATGTTGGCGTTCAAGCCGATGGTTAGCTTGTCGTTCACATTCTGGGTAAAGTTCAAACGAGCCGTGGTTCTTCTGTAATCTGAGAGCCCTTTCATAATACCCTGCTGGTTCCAGTCGCTCAGCGAGAAGAACATATTGCTCTTTTCGTTGCCGGCTGAAATGGATAGGTTGTTGTTCCAGGTGATACCGTTACGGAATACCTGTTCACGGTTCTGATCATTGTAAACCGTTTTATCGCCTTTTCTAACAATGGTTCCGTAAACAGTTCCGTCATCGGCAACAAATTTGGCACCGTTGGGGTTGATGCTGTCTTTGCCATTGCGAAGACCAATCTGATCACCCCATGAGTTGGCATTGTTAGCAACCCAGCGGCCACCTGATCCCTGACCATATTTGCCCTGCTTTTCGTATTCGCGGTTAACCTGGTCAATGGCATAGGTAGAAGAGAATTCGATGCTCATGCCACGCTTGCCTTTTTTGGTGGTGATCACAATCACGCCGTTGGCGGCACGTGTTCCCCAAACAGCAGCTGCAGCAGCGCCTTTCAGCACTTCAACAGACTCGATGTCTGAAGGGTTTAAGTCATTCAGACGAGATTGCTGAACAACACCGTCTACACCTCCGCCGAAGCTGGAGTTACTTACCGGTATACCGTCCACAACGATAAGTGGCTGGTTGCTGCCGGTAATGGTGTTCTGACCGCGGATTTGAATGTAAGCACCTGAACCGGGGTCACCCGCAGAACGGGTAATCTGCACGTTAGATGCTTTGCCTGTTAATGCTTGAATTACCCCGCTTTCGCCGGATGATACAAGGCCTTTTCCTTGGACTTGTGAAACAGAATAGCCGATTTTCCGCACGTTTTTGGTGGTACCAATGGCGGTTACGGTAACTGTTCCAACGTCCACTGTGTCACTGCCGGAGCTACCGCCCGGTCCGGCCTGAGCAAAAGCCGCTGGGGCGATGCCGGTGGCCGAAATGACCATGAGTAAATGTTTCATTCTCATAAGTTAAAATTGGTTGATTGGTTTACAAGCCTAAACAAAAAGTTACAATTATCATAAAAATCAATATCTGCATTCTACAGTAGAATGTTGTCTTAGGTTCTAGAAAATGAATATATTTAAAATCGTATGCCTGCCCAAAACACTGATTTTACAGGCTTCTCAATGCCATTTGTCCGGAATCGAACCGCAAAAATTAACTGTTTTCAGTGTGGAAAACTTTTTGGGTAGTTTGTCCGATGAACGGACTGTTTTTTTGGATGAAAACACCCAACAAAACAAAAAGCGACGAATGATCGTCGCTTTTTGTTTTGTAATGTGTACGAAACGAATACTGCTTACATGAAAAAACGCAAAATCCAGTAACATAAACCGGCAACAGTAGCACTTACCGGAATGGTAAGCAACCATGCCACCAGCAAGTTGCGGGTTACGCCCCAGCGAACGGCACTCAGGCGTTTGGTAGCACCCACACCAATGATAGAGCCGGTAATGGTGTGCGTTGTACTTACAGGAATACCCATTTGCTCTGTCATGAAAAGCGTAACGGCACCGGCAGTTTCTGCACTTACGCCTTCCAACGGTGTTACCTTGGTAATACGAGTTCCCATGGTTTTTACAATTTTCCAGCCACCACTTAGGGTTCCAAGGCCAATGGCGCCGTAGCAGGCCAGCGGCACCCATGAAGGAAGATCCTTAAAGTCACTGATGTTGCCATTTGCAATAAGTGCAGCACCAATAATACCCATCACCTTTTGGGCATCATTGCCTCCATGACCCAGTGAGAAAGCAGCTGAGGAAAGCAGCTGAAGTTTCTTAAACATATTGGCAGTGCGGTTCGCAGAGGGTTTGCGAAGTTTCTCCACGTAGATATATGAAAACACAAAAATCAAAACCACACACAGCAAAGAATAGCGCAGAAATGAATTATCTGCTTTGCCAATTTCCTTGGTAAGATCTTTGGTCAAATCAATTTTAAATGCCTTCTTCAACTTGTCTTCATCAGACCCGCTGAAACCCATAGTGTGAGCAACAGCAATGGCAAGGCTGTCAGCCCCGATTTCCCTGTGTTGTTTCAACAAAGGCTTCAAACCGTCTATTTTGGCTGTTAAAGCCTCTAATGCCGGTTTTTTTGTTTCGTCATAAAAGGCTTCTTTTTTCAGACGATCAAGTTTGGCTGTTTTGCTTACAATATCCTTTAATTTGCTAACTTCCAAGTCTTTGAAGGAAACAGCAACCGCGATATTTTCAGCAACCTTGTCGGCGCCCAGTTGCTGGTAATCTTTAAGAAAAGGCAATGCCTTGTTGTAATTGGCAGTAGCCTTTTCCAGTTTGGCTTTTGCCTCTTCGCTGTCCGGTTTCTTTTCAACCTCTTTCTTGTATTTGTCTACCCGAAAAAACTTCTGCATGTTTTCTTCCATTTTGCCTTGCTGGAAGTGTAAAAACATAAACCAGGTGGCTGCAAAAGTGACACCAATGATTCCCATCTTTATCCAAAGGTTGCGGTGAATAGTCACCAGCGCGATAAACATGGAAATTAGCATACCAATCATAGGAGCCAAAAAAATAAAGAGCAGGGTTTTTACAATCTTCTCCATTTCAACCACACTGCTGAATGCCACAAACCCCTTGGTCATGTAGGCGTGAGCAACTGCAGCCCCTGCAAATCCACCAATGAGCGTATGGGAAGAAGAGGATGGAATACCGTACCACCAGGTCAGCAGATTCCAAAAAATAGCGGCGATAAGCCCCGCAAGAATTACCGGCAAGGTGATGTAGGTATCAATTACGGTTTTGCCAATAGTGTTGGCTACTGCATGGTCTTTGAAGATAAAGAATGCGGCAAAATTGAAAACTGCTGCCCAAAGCACTGCCTGCAGAGGTGTTAGCACCTTGGTGCTTACCACCGTGGCTATGGAGTTGGCCGCATCGTGAAATCCATTGATATAATCAAAGATTAATGCCAGCGCAATAATGACAATAACGAGTGTCATGTAAAGTTGGGTATAAGGTGGGTTTAAGCGTACTTAACGATGATGGTTTCAATCACATTGGCTACGTCTTCGCACTTGTCAGTAGCAACTTCCATAACCGTGTATACTTCCCTGCGGCGGATAAGTTCCTTGAAATCGTTTTCGGTTTCAAACAACTTCTTGATACTCATGTCAAAAATATCATCGGCATGGTTTTCCAGGCTGTTCACTTTCACAAGGCATTCTGAAATCTTCTCCGGACGCTTCAATTCGCGCAGCTGCATAACGGCTTTGCTAACTTCTGTAGCACTCTGGTTAATTACTTCAGCCATTTTCTGAATACCCTGGTCATTCGGGTTTACACCATGAAACTGGATTTTCTTGCAGCTGGCGTAAATATAATCTGCTACATCATCCAGCGCGCCTGCCAGGTAGTGAATATCTTCCCTGTCAAAAGGGGTAATAAAATTTCTGCCCAGTTCCTGAAAAATCTGGTGGGTGAGTTCATCATTCTGGTGCTCCAGGTCTTCAATCTGCTTGGATAATGCCAGCCGTTTGTCATCGTCGGCTTCATATACAAATTCCTCAAGGAGTTTACCCATCAGGGTAACTTTTTCGGCCACCTGCTCAAATAAGCTGTAGAAAACACGATCCTTGGGAAGGAAAATTTTCATGATGTTGTTGAATGCCATTTTTCTAAAATATTAATAGTGCAAAGCTATTTTGGTTATTATTTATGAACGGCACATTAAACTAAAATTAACAATAAGATAACATTAGAAACTATCCAACATGCGTCAACACAATTCCCTCTGCGGTGTGTGCTGTGTTGCAGCAATAATCACCCACTTCTCTTAAAGCATTGTAAACATCCAATCTACGTATGAACTGTGCGGGGCTAACATTACTTTGATACAAACTCTGCAATGCATGATCGTATGTGGTTTCCATCTCTCTTTTTATTTCATTTAGTTCTCTGGCGTGTTTCATTACAAAGGTGCGTTTTGGTGTGCCTATATCTTCTACCATCTGTTCCAGCTCGGAAGCTGCCTTTTTAAGCAATTCCCCAAGATGTTTGCTGCAGGAATCGGGTTTGTTTTCAGCATCCCAAGCAATGGAACGGGGAACGACATAAATACTTCGTGCCACAGCATGCAGGTCCACTGATAATTGGTGAACAGATTCACGGTCAATGGGTGTAATAAAAACCTTTGAAAGCCGCTTAACCGTCTGTCTGTAATTTTCCTGGCTTTCGCCGTAGAAGGTCTTCATTTCCTGAAGATAGACCGCACGTTTATCGGTGCCTGGTTCATTCTCATGAAGCATTTTAAATACGCAATCTGTCATTTTAACTACCGAAACAGAACCCGTATTAAATAGCGTATAAAAAACGCCGTCGCCGGGTGTTATAAGTTGTTTTATTGCCTCGGAAATCACGTTCCAAAGGTATTTGGCAACTATCCCGCAGAAATGGTGCGTTTACAGATTTAACAGAAAAATAATGAATGCCGCTTACAGCTCTTTTCTGAGTCTCGCTACCGGAATATTCAGCTGCTCACGGTATTTCGCCACGGTGCGGCGGGCAATGTTATATCCCTTTTCTTTCAGCAATTCCATTAATGCTTCATCGGTCAGGGGCTTTTTCTTGTTTTCTGCGCCGATGGCATCCGACAATATTTTTTTGATTTCGCGGTTGCTTACTTCCTCCCCCTCTTCGGTCACAATACCCTCACTGAAAAAGAATTTCAGCGGAAAAATACCAAAATCGGTTTCTACATACTTGCTGTTGGCCACACGGCTGATGGTGCTGATATCCAGATTTACCTGCAGCGCAATGTCTTTTAAAATCATGGGTTTGAGGCAGGTTTCATCGCCCTCTTCAAAAAACTCCTTTTGGCGTGAAACAATGGCGTGCATGGTGCTAAGCAGGGTGTTTTGTCTTTGTTTCACACTGTCAATAAACCACTTGGCTCCATCCAGCTTTTGCTTAATGTACTGCACCGCATCGCGAAGGTTTTTATCATTTTTCCCGGAATGCTCGTAAGCCCTCAGCGTTTCAGCGTATGAGGAGGATATTCGAAGCTCCGGTGCGTTGCGCGAATTCAGGCGCACTTCGATTTCGCCATTGGTGCCGGTTACAATAAAATCAGGAACAATATATTGTGTTTTGTTGGATCCCGCGCCGGTTTCGCCCGGTTTGGGGTTGAGTTTTACGATTTCGGCAATGGCGTCTTTCAATTGCTGGTCATCAATTTTCAGTGAGCGCTTGATCTTGTCGTAATGCTTTTTGCTAAACGCCTCCATCTGCTCGGAGATGATGGTCTCCGCCAGGGTTATTGCTGGATTATCCCCATAATCTTTTTTATAAAGCTGCAAAAGCAAACATTCCTGGAGGTCGCGTGCAGCGATGCCGGCAGGGTCAAAATTTTGTATTTTAATGAGCAGCCTTTCCAGGTGCTCTTCCGTGGTGATAATATTCTCGTTGAACGCGAGGTCATTAACGATGCTGCGCAGTTCTCTCCGTAAATAACCGTCTTCTTCGATAGAGTTGATGAGATGAATGGCAAGCTGCAGATCTTCCTCATTGTAGAAAGTGGCCCTTGCCTGTTCTACGAGATATTCCTGAAAACTACCCTGGCTTGCCAGGGGCATTTCCCGCTGTTCGTCGCCGCTGTAATCCTCATTTAGCCTGAAACCGCCGTCATCGTCGCTTCCATTGGCCCGCAGCAGTTCATCCACATCTACATCATTGCTGAGGTAGTCATCATCGCCAAAGTCATCAGAATTGTCATAGTTGTCATCAACACTCTCACTTCGGTTGTCTTCCAGGGCAGGATTATCGAGCAGCTCCTGCTCAACCTTCTCTTCAAAATCCTGGGTGTTGAGTTGCAGCAGTTTGATGAACTGAATTTGTTGCGGACTCAGTTTCTGCAACATTTTCTGGCTTAAATTCTGCTTCAGTGAACTCATTCTTATATTGGCTTAACGTCGTTTGCGTTACCTTTGCAATTACACTACAAAAGTAACGTATTTAAACGGTATGTATATAGAGGAATTACACCGCGCCGCAGGTAAATCCGTCACCCTGAAGGGATGGGTTTCCAACAAGCGCGAAGGCAAAGGGATTGTTTTTGTTATTCTTCGGGACGGCACTGGTTTCTGTCAATGTGTGGTTACTGAGGAAACCGCAGGCGCCGAAGGGTTGATAAACGCACAAAACCTCACGCTGGAAAGCAGCGTTATTTTGACAGGCAATGTGGTAGCCGATGAGAAACAAATCGGCGGCCATGAATTGCATGTGACACACGTGGTTCCGGTGGGTGAAAGTGAAAATTACCCCATAGCCAAAAAAGAGCACGGGGTGGAATTTCTGATGGATCAGCGGCATCTGTGGCTTCGTAGCACACGCCAATGGGCCATTATGCGTATTCGTAACCGTATTATCTACAGCATTCACCGCTATTTTCAGGATCAGGGATTTGTACAGATGGATGCGCCCATCTTCACCGGCAATGCCTGCGAAGGAACCAGCACCCTGTTTGAAACCGATTTTTACGGTGAACCCGCTTATTTAAGCCAGAGTGGTCAGCTTTATGGCGAGGCTATGGCTATGGCCATGGGCCGTATTTATACCTTCGGTCCCACTTTCAGGGCAGAGAAAAGCAAAACCCGCAGGCATCTGAGCGAATTCTGGATGATTGAGCCGGAAATGGCTTTTTACGATATTTTCCAGAATATGGACTGCATTGAAGGTATGCTGCATGCCATCATACAGGATGTTCTTGAAAATTGCACGCAGGAATTAAAAACCATTGGCCGCGATACAGCAGTTTTGGAAAGCAGCCTGAAACAATTTCCACGGCTTACCTACGATGAAGCGGTTCGCATTATCAAAGGCGAACAGGAT
Organism: Flavobacteriales bacterium; assembly: GCA_947463125.1. GTDB lineage: Bacteria > Bacteroidota > Bacteroidia > NS11-12g > UBA955 > RGEC01. The sequence goes on from CANHQZ010000023.1 coordinate 21,869, forward strand.
GTAAACGGTAAAAACGGCATCGGAAGCCTCGAGGAAGAATTGAGCCGTGTCCTAACCCGCCTGAAAGAAGTAGATGCAGAAATAGAAGATCGCGAAGCTAAAATTGCCGGTGGCGGCATGAAAAAAGGCGAAATAAACTTCTTCCAAAGCAAAGTTGATGCATTAAAGCAGGAAAAGGGCGACCTGGAAGAGGATGCACGAAACATCCCTCAGTGGATCAAGAGTGCCCGTGAATTTGAATACGGAAACGACTTTGGTGGCAGCGATGAAACGGTTATAACCCGCCTGTTTGATTCTCCTATCATGGTTTACGACTGGCCCCATGCCGTTAAAGCGTTTTACCTGAAAAGAAATCCCGAAAACCCTGAATTTGCAAGGGGTGTAGATGTGCTTGCTCCCGAAGGATACGGTGAAATTGTGGGGGGCGGTGAAAGAGAAACCAACCTGCAACTACTGAAAGAGAAAATTGTGGAGCATGAATTGCCCATGAGCGCCTTTGAATGGTACCTTGATTTAAGACGCTTTGGCGCTGTGCCGCACAGCGGTTTCGGCCTTGGACTGGAAAGAATGGTTACCTGGATCTGTGGTCTTAAGCACGTAAGAGAAAGCATTCCGTTCCCCAGAATGTATGGCCGCCTTACGCCCTAAGGTTTATTAACCCTCGCGGAGTCTTTTCAATTCGGTTTCCAGATACAAAATCCGGACACGCTGATTTTCCACCAGCTCCACAAGCAGTTCATTCTCACGAACCAGCGCTTTCCATTCCGGACTATCCAGGGTGGATGAGGAAAGAATGTGTTCGCTGCTCACATTTTGCAAATCTGCCAGATTGATGCCCAAACCTTTGGCAATCTGTTCCAGGGTATCGAAAGTCACGCTGCCGGTTCTTTCAATATGCGAAATCATTGGGCGCGTCTTGTTGATGCGTTCAGCCAAATCTTCCTGGGTCCAACCCTTGGATTGCCTGGCAAGTCTTATTCGCTGTCCGATATGTGTTTTAGCGGTCATGTTTACCTATAATTGAGTGCGGCAAAATTCAAACAATTAATCTTTATTTTTTTCGTGTTTTTGTAGATTTATGATAATTTTTTTGTCTTTGTGTGAAAAATACTATTATTTTTTGTAGATTTTTATAATTTTTATCATAAAAGACATCCACGCATTGACAAAAAACAGCGTACAAAAATAAAGACCGCCAAGGCGGTCTTTATTTGTTTTAATAACCAGGTATTAAGAATCCCTTCTGGGTCCACGGTCATCGCGGTGCTCGCGACGGGGTCCGCGGTCTCCGCCACCTTCACGGCGCTCACGGGGTGCAGGCTCCACGTAGCCCTCGGGCTTGGGAAGCAACACCTTGCGGCTGAGACGGAACTTACCAGTCTTCTTGTCAATTTCGATAAGTTTCACATCCAGTTTGTCGCCTTCTTTTAACACACCTTCCATGCTACCCAGACGCTCCCAGGTGATTTCGCTGATGTGCAGCAGGCCGTCTTTTCCGGGCATAAACTCAACAAAGGCACCGAAGTCCATGATGTTTTTCACGGTTCCGTGGTAGGTTTCACCCACCTCAGGTACAGCCACAATGGCCCTTACCATGCCGCTGGCGATGCGCATAGCCTCGCCGTTGCTGCTGAATATTTCCACAAATCCCTTTCCGTCGCGCTCTTCAATGGCCACTTTGGCTCCGGATTTTGCCTGAATATCCTGCACTACCTTACCACCCGGACCGATTACGGCACCGATGTATTCTTTTTCAATCTCTATTACTTCCACACGGGGTGCATGCGGCTTCATCTCGGGGCGGGGAGCCGTGATAGCTTTGCTCATTTCACCCAGAATGTGCAGCCTGCCTTCGCGGGCCTGTTGCAACGCCTGGTAAACCATGTCCCACTTCAAACCATTAATCTTGATATCCATCTGGCAAGCAGTAATCCCTTCGGTGGTTCCTACTACCTTGAAGTCCATATCGCCCAGGTGATCTTCATCGCCCAGAATGTCGCTAAGAATGGCGTATTTGTCAGAACCTTCCTTGCTAATCAGGCCCATGGCAATACCACTCACCGCTTTTTTAATGGGAATACCGGCATCCATCAGAGCCATAGAACCGGCACATACGGTAGCCATTGAGCTGGAACCATTACTTTCCAGAATATCGCTCACAATACGCAGTACGTAAGGAACATCATTGGGAACCATTTTCTTGATACCGCGCAGGGCAAGGTTTCCGTGGCCGATTTCGCGGCGTCCGGGGCCTCTGTTGGGACGAACCTCACCGGTACTGAAGCCGGGGAAGTTGTAGTGCAGCATGAAACGGTTGTAACCGTAAAGCATGGGTGCATCCAGCAGCTGCTCATCCATCTTGCTTCCCAGTGTTACGCTGGTCAGGGACTGGGTTTCACCGCGGGTAAACACCGAGCTTCCGTGGGCTGCGGGCAGATAATCCACTTCGCAGTTGATGGGGCGAATCTGGGTAGAGCTTCTGCCATCGAGGCGGCGGCCGGTTTCCAGAATCATATCGCGCATAACGTGGTATTCAGCCTCGTGGAAATACTTTTTCACCAGGCTCTTTTTCAGGTCGGCATCTTCGGCACCTTCAAAGCGGGTGAGATACTGATCCAGAATGGCACGAAACGCTTCATGACGGTCGCTTTTGGCACTGCCGCTTTCAGCTACCTTGCGAAGCTCAGGGCTGCAATCTGCGATTACCTGTTTGCGGAGGTCTTCATCGTTGGTTTCGTGGTTGTACTCACGGGTTGCCTTGCGGCCACCCAGCATTTCCACAAACTTGATTTGCTCTGCACACTGGCGCTTAATCGCTTCATGGCCAAATTTCAGGGCTTCGAGGAAGTCAGCCTCGGAAACTTCATCCATTTCACCTTCCACCATGTTAATGTCGTGGGCGGTACCGCCAACCAGCATATCAATGTCGGATTTCTCCAGCTCTTCCTTGGTAGGGTTGATAATAAATTTACCGTCAATACGACCTACGCGCACTTCGCTGATAGGACCCATAAAAGGAATGTCGGTCAGCATCAAAGCGGTACTGGCAGCCAGACCCACATAGGTATCGGGGAGGATGTTCTCATCAGAGCTGATAAGGAACAGATTCACCTGGGTGTCACCGTGATAATCTTCGGGGAACAAAGGACGAAGGCAACGGTCTACCAGACGTGAAATCAGCACCTCATAATCGGTGAGCTTGGCTTCGCGGCGGTGAAAACTGCCAGGGATGCGGCCTACAGCGGCAAATTTTTCCTGATAATCAACACTGAGGGGCAAAAAGTCAATGCCTTCGCGGGCATCATAGTTACTTACTACGGTAGCCAGAATCATGGTTTTGCCTACTTTCAGTACGCAACTGCCGTGGGCTTGTCTGGCCAGACGACCGGTTTCAATTTCGATGATTTTACCATCGCCGGTGTCAAATTGGGTTTTTTGTATGTTTAGCATAGTATTTATTTACGTAAAAAGCCCCGATACGCCGGAAGGCGTGCGGGGCTTTTCTTATTAAGGGGGTCAATGGAGACGAGGCGGGAAGATTACTTCCTGATGCCCAGTTCCTTGATGAGTGCGCGGTACTTGAAAATGTCTTTCTTGGCCAGGTAATTCAGCAGGCTGCGGCGCTTACCTACCAGCGCAATCAGGGCACGCTCGGCACTTTTGTCCTTGCGCTGACCTTTCAAATGGCCGCTGATGTAGTTGATACGCTCGGTAAACATAGCAACCTGTGCTTCAGTGCTGCCTGTGTTCTTTTCGCTGCCGCCAAACTTAGCAAAGATTTCTTTTTTCTGTTGGGTTGTCAGATGCATGTGTTCGTAAAATGGGCAGCAAAAATAATGCTTTTTTCGTAATATCCCGCACTGCGGGTATATTTTTTTGTGAGATTTACCGTCTTTTGGAAAGTTGTCAAATCTATAACCGTACAATTATTCGAAATAATTGCGGGTGTAGAAGCCTCCCTTGCGCAGGTAATCTTGTTTCTTCATGAGCTGCAGATCGCTCTGCATCATGTCTTTTACCAAATCATCCAGGGTGTGGCGGGGTGTCCAGCCCAGTTTTTCACGGGCCTTGGTGGCATCACCCAGCAAAAGGTCCACCTCGGTAGGCCGGAAATAGCGGGGATCGACGCAAACCAGCTCTCTGCCGGGTTTCAGGTGTGCAATATCCAGACCGCATGCCTCTGCTTTTTGTTCATCCACAAAACCCAAAATACCCTTTTCTTCCACGCCGGTGCCGTGAAACTCAATACCCAGACCTACTTCGCTGAATGCCTTGCGCACAAAATCGCGGATTTCTGTGGTATGGCCTGTAGCAATAACAAAATCTTCGGGATTATCCTGTTGCAAAATCAGGTACATGGCCTCTACATAATCTTTGGCGTGACCCCAGTCGCGCTTGCTGTTGAGGTTGCCCAGATACAGTTTTTCCTGAAGGCCCAGTGCTATTCTTGAGGCAGCACGCGTAATCTTGCGGGTTACAAACGTTTCTCCGCGGATGGGGCTCTCGTGGTTAAATAAGATACCGTTGCAAGCATACATTTTATAGGCTTCACGGTAATTTACCGTAATCCAATAGGCATACATTTTGGCCACAGCATAGGGGCTGCGGGGATAGAAGGGCGTGGTTTCGCTTTGTGGAACTGCCTGTACCAGACCATACAATTCTGATGTGCTGGCCTGATAAATGCGGGTTTTGTTGGTCAGTCCCAAAATGCGTACCGCTTCCAGAATACGCAGTGTTCCCAATGCGTCGCTGTTGGCTGTATATTCAGGAGTTTCAAAACTCACCTGTACATGGCTTTGGGCAGCCAGGTTGTAGATTTCATCGGGCTGTACCTCCTGAATGATACGGATCAGGTTGGTAGAGTCGGTTAAATCGCCATAGTGCAGGTGCATCTTGGCACCAGGCATGTGCGGATCTTCGTAAATATGGTCAATGCGGTCGGTATTAAACAGCGAGCTTCTGCGTTTGATACCATGTACCACGTATCCTTTTTTCAGGAGAAATTCTGCCAGATAGGCCCCGTCCTGTCCGGTAATGCCGGTAATGAGTGCAGTTTTCATGCACGGCAAAAATACAACATGAGAGCAGATATTGGGTTTTTTGCTTTGATGTGCCGGCAATAATGCATTTTATACTCTGATTTTGCATGTTTAAAATAGTGCACCCGGCGAAAACCAAAATCAAAAAAGCCCGGTTTCCCGGGCTTTTTTTGTTATTCAGGTTGCTTAATGTGCTGCAGTATAAAGCTCAGCCACTTTTTTCCAGTTTACCACATTCCACCATGCATTGATGTAATCCGGGCGGCGGTTCTGGTAGTGCAGATAATACGCGTGTTCCCACACATCCAGACCCAAAATGGGTGTGCCTTTTACATCGGCTATATCCATCAGGGGGTTGTCCTGGTTTGGGGTGCTGGTCACAACCAGTTTTCCGTCGTGAACTACCAGCCAGGCCCAGCCTGAACCAAAACGGGTAGTCGCTGCGGTATTGAACTGCTCTTTGAATGATTCTACACTTCCAAAAGCGGCAGTGATGTCAGCCAGCAGCTTGCCTTCGGGGTTTCCGCCGCCTGCAGGACTCATCAGCTGCCAAAAAAGGCTGTGGTTCCAGTGGCCTCCGCCATTGTTGCGAACCGCCATGCTGTGTTTGCTCACATTGGCCATAAGCTCTTCCAGGCTCTTGCCTTCACCTGCATTGCCTTTCACGGCATTGTTCAGGTTGTTTACATACGCCTGATGGTGTTTTCCGTGATGGATTTCCATGGTCCTGGCGTCAATATGGGGCTCCAGGGCCGCAAATTCGTAGGGGAGTGATGGTAATTCAAACATATTAATAGGTTTTATTCAGGTAACAAAGTTAAGCAAGTTTGGTTCGTTGTGCACATAGCCTGATTTTTGCAGTCAGATTGCCCACAACCATCAGTATAGCACTCCTGGTCGAAATTGCCGCCGTCGTTTTGTCGCTGGCCGGGGTGCTGCTGGCTATTAAACCCTACACAGCAAACTGGCCTGCAGCCATGGCAGGAACCCTGCTGTATGCCTGGATTTTTTACGATTGCCGGCTGTATTCTGATATGGTTTTGCAGTTTATTTTTGTGGGTGTACAGGCCTACGGCTGGTGGCAATGGTCAGACAAAACCAGCCGGGAGATACCCATTTCATCTTGCACAGCCCGACGACGGGTTTTAGAAGGGGTTGTTTTCCTTACTGGCTGGTACTTATGGACCCGCCTGCTATTAATGTGGGCGCCGAATGCCACTGCCCCCTGGCTCGACAGCTTCACCGCTTCACTCAGCGTTTGGGCTATTTCACTGCAGGCTCGAAGGAAATGGGAAAACTGGATTCTGTGGCTTCTGGCCGATACAATATATATTCCTCTCTACATTTCAGTCGGCAAACCCTTGACAGCCGGGCTTTATGCCATGTTTTTGGTGCTTGCGTTCATGGGCCTGCGTTCGTGGTATCGTCAGCGGGTGTGAACTTTTATCCCTATTTTTGCGAGGAAGGTGAAGGCAAGCTTGCAAGATCCGGCTTTTCGAATAATAAAATAATATGGGATGTTCATCTTGTGGTACCAAATCGGGGGGCGGCTGCTCGCCTGCCGGTTGTAAAAGCAACGGTACCTGCGGCACATCGGGGTGCAATGCCCTGAATGTATATGACTGGTTCAGGGACATGGAGCTCCCGGACGATTTTGTGGCTTTCAACATTGTTGAGGTAAGGTTCAAAGGTTCGCGCAAGGAGTTTTTCAGAAATGTAAACAACCTGGATCTTTACACCGGCGATTATGTAGCCGTTGAGAGCTCTGTGGGATATGACATTGGTACGGTTTCCGCGACCGGCGAAATTGTGCGCCTGCAGCTCAAAAAATATAGGGTTCAGGAAGATTCCGAGCGCATTTTACCCATTATCCGCAAAGCTTCAGATAAAGATCTGGAAAAAAACGATGAGGTAAAAAAGAAAGAAAATGCCACACTGGAAAGAGCCCGCACCATTGCGTTCCGCCTGAATTTGCAGATGAAAATCAGCGATATTGAAATTCAAGGAGATGGGCGCAAGGTGATTTTCTTTTACACCGCCGAACAACGCGTGGATTTCCGCGAACTGATACGCCTGTATGCCGATGAATTCCGCATGAAAATTGAAATGCGACACATCAGCTACCGTGAAGAGGCATCCCGCCTGGGCGGCATCGGCGTGTGCGGACGTCAGCTTTGCTGCAGCACCTGGCTCACCGATTACAAAATGGTCACTACCGGTGCGGCCCGTGTTCAGAACCTGAGTATCAACATGGAAAAGCTGGCAGGCCAGTGCGGCCGCCTGAAATGCTGCCTCAATTATGAACTGGACCTGTACGTAGAAGCCCTGGATAAATTCCCCAAGGCAAAAGTGGTAAAGCTTGAAACCGCTACAGGCGTGGCCTATAGCCGCAAGACGGATATTCTTAAACAACTGATGTGGTTCAGTTACGAAGACAGTCAGACATGGATTGCCCTTGCTGTAGATAAGGTAAAAGAGTACATGGAAGACAACAAGCAGGGCAAAACCATTCCGCCATTGCAGGACATTGCTGCAGCAAGCCAGGTGATGGAACAGGTGGCTGCTGCACCGGAATTTATCGGAGGGTCCGAACTGCTGGAAGACAGGGAAATGGAAGCCGAGATCCGCAAAAGCCGGCAGGAAAAAGGCCGCCATCCCCATCCGCACAACAAAGGCGGACAGCACCGTAATCCCAATCAGGGCGGAAACCCACAAGGCAAACCTCACCATCGCGGACCGGATAACCGGGGCCCACGAAGAGACAACAGAGGTCCTCGCCCACCGCACCAAAACAAGGGTCCTAAACCCAACAATCCGCCAAACACCTGATTTATTTGCAATAAAACCGGCTTTGCATTAATATTGATGCCCTTTTTGCCCACCCAGCATGATTGCCCCGGTTATACACTGGTACTTTAAACAGCGTCATCAGGACATCCTTCTGATGGCTTCCCGCGCGGCAGACAGCCAGGACGTCTGGTTTGAATATCTCCTGGATAAGGGAAAAGATACTGCCTACGGCGAATCGCTCGGCTTCAGAAACATTCGAACCTACGAGCAATGGTGCCAAACCGTACCCGTTGCTTCGTACGAAGGCCTGAAACCCTGGATTGAACGTACTATGGCCGGCGAACAAGGCCTGCTCTGGCCCGAAGAAATTACCTGGTTTGCCAAAAGCAGCGGCACCACGGGCAATACCGCCAAATTCATACCCATTAGTTACGAAAGCCTCGAAGACAATCATTTTAAAGGCTCCAAAGAAATACTGACGCTTTTCTGCCATGAAAATCCGGATTCGGAAATGTTTCAGGGAAAAGCCCTGCTCATTGGCGGCAGCCATAAAATCAATCAGCTCAATGCACGCGGCTATTATGGCGATTTGAGTGCCGTTTTGATGAACCACATGCCGGCATGGGCCAATTTCAAGTCTACACCGGACATGAATATTGCCCTGATGGATAACTGGGAGGAAAAGGTGGAAAGCATGGCACAAGCTACCATCAACGAGGATGTTACCAGCATCAGCGGTGTGCCTACCTGGACCCTGGTGCTGTTTAAAAGAATACTTGAAATCACAGGGAAAAAGAACATGCACGAGGTATGGCCAAACCTTGAGCTATTCATACACGGCGGCGTTAGCTTCACGCCCTACCGCGAACAGTTTAAGCAACTGCTACCCGACCCGAAAATGCGCTACCTGGAAACCTACAATGCCAGCGAAGGTTTCTTTGGTGTTCAGTTCTCTCCTGCAAGTCCCGACATGCTACTGATGACCGACCATGGGGTATTTTATGAGTTCTACCCAGTAAACGAAGGTCCGGAGGCCGCCATTCCTTTAAAAGAAGTAAAACCCGGAGTGAACTATGCTGTTCTGATTACCACCACCGGCGGACTTTGGCGATACAACCTGGGCGATACCATCCAGTTTAGCAGCACAAATCCTTACTTATTCAAAATATCCGGACGTACCAAGCTGTATATCAACGCCTTTGGCGAAGAACTGGTTATTGAAAATGCGGATACTGCCATTGCGGCCGCAGCCGCAGAAACAAAGGCTGTAGTGGAAGACTATACCGCCGCACCTGTGTTCATGACCGAAACAGAACCCGGACACGAATGGCTGATTGAGTTTTCTGCCCCTCCGGCAGACCTTGCTGAATTTACCCGTTTGCTCGACGAATATCTCAAAACCTGCAACGGCGATTATGCAGCGAAAAGACAAGGCGACCTGGCCATGAAAATGCCCAAAGTCAAAGCCGTTCCGTCAGGTACTTTTCAGCAGTGGCTTAAACAAAAAGGCAAGCTGGGTGGGCAACACAAAGTTCCGCGCCTGAGCAATGACAGAAACATTATTGACGAGGTACTGCAAAGCCTGCAGCAACCCGCCTGAGATTGGTCATCTCAAAAGCCCTTTGTATCTTCGCCCCATGTACGGAGCGTTTCAGCAACACTTACAGGCCGAACTGAAAACCATCGAAGAAAACGGCCTTTACAAAAGAGAAAGAATCATTGTTACTCCGCAGGATGCGGTTATTCGCCTGCAGGATGGCAAAGAGGTAATTAATTTCTGCGCCAACAACTATCTGGGTCTAAGCAGCCACCCCCGTGTGGTTGATGCCGCCAAACGCGCTATCGACACCCACGGTTTTGGTATGAGCAGCGTGCGCTTTATCTGCGGAACGCAGGATATACACAAAGAACTGGAAGCCAAAATCGCTTCGTTTTACGGAACAGACGATACCATCCTATACGCCGCGGCATTTGATGCCAATGGAGGGGTGTTTGAACCCCTTCTGGGAGAAGAGGATGCCATCATCAGCGACTCGCTGAACCATGCCTCTATCATTGATGGCGTAAGACTTTGCAAAGCGCGCCGCTACCGCTATGCAAACAACAACATGGCCGAGCTGGAGGAACAGCTCATCAAGGCAAGGGCTGAAGGCGCACGCTATATTCTGATTGTGACCGACGGGGTTTTCAGCATGGATGGTTATGTGGCACAGCTGGATAAAATCTGCGACCTTGCCGATAAATACAACGCCCTCACCATGACCGACGAATGCCACGCAGCCGGATTCATCGGCAAAACAGGCCGTGGTGTGCCCGAATACTGCAACGTGATGGGTCGTGTAGATATTATCACCGGCACACTGGGCAAAGCCCTGGGCGGTGCCATGGGTGGCTATACCACCGGCCGCAAGGAGATTATTGAAATCCTCAGACAGCGCAGCCGCCCATACCTGTTCAGCAATTCGCTTGCGCCCAGCATCGTAGGTGCCAGCATCGAGGTGTTCAACATGCTCACCGAAACCACGGAACTGAGGGACAAGCTGGAAGCCAATGTGCACCGCTTCAAAGCCGGCATGAAAGCTGCGGGGTTTGATTTTAAAGACGGCGACAGTGCCATTGTGCCCATCATGCTGTACGATGCCAAGCTCAGCCAGGTAATGGCCGACAAGCTCTTGCAGGAAGGCATTTATGTAATCGGGTTCTTCTATCCTGTGGTTCCCAAAGACCAGGCCCGTATTCGTGTGCAGCTGAGTGCCGCCCACGAGTTTGAGCACATCGACCGCGCCATTGCCGCCTTTACCAAGGTGGGCAAGGAACTGGGCGTGATTGCCTGAACCGGACCCATAAAAATATCGCAGCCTGAAAATAATCAAAACGAATAAGGCTATATTTGTCGGGCAACGAATAACTTTTACTATGTCACTTTGGAGGAAAAAACCCCTTGGAGAACTGCTGGCACAAGCCGATGGCAGTAGTCTGAAACGCACTTTGGGAGCCTGGAGCCTCGTAGCCCTGGGCATTGGCGCCATCATCGGTGCCGGATTGTTTGTGAGAACCGCTGCTGCAGCCGGACAAGCCGCCGGACCCGGTGTAACCATGGCCTTTGTAGTCGCTGCCATTGGCTGCGCATTTGCCGGTTTGTGCTACGCCGAATTTGCCTCCATGATTCCCATCGCCGGCAGCGCTTATGCCTACAGTTATGTGACCATGGGTGAAATCGTAGCCTGGATTATCGGTTGGGCGCTCATTATGGAATACGCCCTTGGCGCCGCTACCGTTTC
>CANHQZ010000024.1 GCA_947463125.1 Flavobacteriales bacterium
ACGCGGCACCCCCCCGGAGTAGCTGGAATAATTCAGGTCATTTTCATTGGTTGTGTAGGAAGTATACATCATGCCACCGCTTAAGTTCACATCCTGCTTTTCGCCAAACTGGTTTCTTTCTTCCCAGTTCATGCCCACATTGCTGGTATTGCCACGGAGTGCATAGGCACTGAATTTTCGTTTTCCCTTGAAATTGCTGTACAACGCCCGCTGTTCATACAGACTTAAATCACTGGATCCCGCCATGGACAAATTGCCGAAATAGCCTTTTTTAGCATCCTCCTTCAACCGTATATCAAGGGTTTTTACCTTTTCTGCAGACTGGTCTCCGGTGCGTTTGGCCTCCTCAGATTGTGCATCGTAAACCGTTACTTCCTTCACCATTTTGGCATCCAGGTTGCGGGTGGCCAGGGTTGGGTCTTCTCCAAAAAATTCTTCACCATCCACCAGCACGCGTTCAACTTTTTTGCCTTGGGCGGTAATTTCCCCGTCGCGGTTAACCTGCAAACCGGGCAGCTTCTTTAGCAAATCTTCTACGGTCGCGTTGGGTTTGGTTTTAAAGCTGTCCGCCAGATAAATCAGGGTATCGCCCTTCAACCTCATTTTGCCCTTTTGCGCCTTGATGATAACGGCTTCCAGCAATTGCGACAGGGGTATCATATCAATGCTGCCAATATCCACCGGGGTTTCCGACAATTGATAGCTTTCAATGAAATCGGCATATTTTGGGTACGTGATTAGCAGATTGTATTTGCCGGCTTTTGGAGGTTTCAGACTAAAATAACCATCCTTGCCGGAGCGGGTAAAACATGCCAGCGTGGAATCGGAGGCTCTGAGCAGCAATACGCTTGCGCCGGCTACAGGGGTGTTGTTGGCAGAGTCATAGGTTCTTCCTGTTACAGAAGTCTGAGTAAATGCCGGACTTAGTAGCAGAAGCAGAAGCCAAAAAACGCAGATTTTTTTAAATAAACACACGGAATGCAGGATGTATAAATGAAGCCGCAAGATACGGAAATTAAAAAGTTGTTAATTCTAAACGATAAAATAATCAATACACATAAACCGACCTAAGGGCCAGTAATCCTTTTTTCACTGAACAAATTATAATGGCATAACAATGAGTCAGATCAGGCTTTTTAAAATTGGAAGTTGATTTATATCATATGCAAACGATTCCTTATTTAAAATGTAACTATATATTTTTATATCACTTTATATAGGTTTTATTACCATTGCTATTGATATAGTATTTACCACCTCGATTTCCTGTTTGCACACCTTTACTTTTTCCTCCACCACCACAGATATTATAGAAGCATAGCTGACACTCTACACAATTCAAAATGTAAAAGGTTTCGTAATAATTATTAGAGACTACTTCTCCTTTAATTGTTAGCTCATCTTCAAAGGGAGGCGTCTTCGTCTTATTGTTATCAAGTTTGAAAGCATACTGCAGATCTTTACAATTAATGCACCAATCACTTACAGTGCAGGCGTCATGATACATTTGGTATTTCTTGCAACCTGTAAATTTGGATCGGTATAAATAACCTATAGGATTAGCAGGTTGTAATCCAATCGCAGCATTTACTAGTTTTAACGGAGCAGCAATGTCAGGTTCTGCAGTAAATTGAGCAGCTGGTAACTCCAGATCTCTGTAGTTGAACAATATAGGACTATTATAATTAAACAGATCATAATCAGAACCTGATTTTTCAAAAGAACTGAACCCGATTGTGCTTTGTATCAAGGAAGAAATCAAATAATCATTATAGGTTCTGCTGTTGGCATATACAAGATATTTTGAGATAGTATCTGATATATAACCATAACGATAATATGCTTTCTTTATTACAAGTTTATTTTTAGCATTTGCAAGTTGAAACGATTTAATAAATAATTCAGGTGTTTTACTTAAATAGTAAATTTTGGCCATCATATTTTCATGGAATTTGGGCTGATGTTTGAGCATAATTGTTGGCCAATTTTCTTCAGGTGTATTAAAGTATTTGGGAAGACATAAAATCAAATAGTTTTTGAAGAGGTCATTGGCTTCAATAAACCTGCCAATTAAAAGAAGTGAATCTATAGTCGGTTTGTATATCTCATGTATAACTTGATTGATTTTAATGAAATTTATACTTAAACTGGAACTTAAATTTACTGTTTCGCTTTTTACTTCAGTGTAATAGCAGTTGTTTTTCTCCTCGGGCCATACATTTTGTTTTGTGGCATTCAGGTTGTATATTTTATTTTTTCCAACAAAATATTTGCCGGGAGGACAATTTATAGAAAGAGTAAATTTTTTTGTAGCCTGATTTGAGGTCAGTTTATCAAATTGCAATTGATTGAAAGAACGAATAAAGGAAGTGTCCAAATTATATCTCAATAAGTCAGTGCTATTGTTTGTTACTAACTGGTTTATATTCAACTCAGGTATGCTCAATTGATAATCAAAACCGGTGGGCAATACGCTTAAATCAATCATTATATCAAATTCCCTGAAATCACTTGGAAGTTTTTTGTCTAATGTGGTGATTTTATTTTTTTTCCAGTCAATATTAGGAATATCCGCAAGAAATAAACCACTTTGTATGCTGTAGTCGATGAGGGTTCTTAACTTTTTATTTTTATAATACTCTGACAATGTTCCGAATTTTATATAGGTATTTAAATAGCCATTTCCCAAAGAGAGAAAATCAGCATAAACACTTGTATCCATAGCATAAATAAAAACTTTGTTTAGACCTGAAACTGTAGTAATATTTTGTGCATAAATCAGGGAATCAATAACTTTTAGTTTATGTGAAAGCAAGGATTTTGAAATTGGAATCTGGTTCAATTTTTCAAGACTGTCAGCGGGATCAGTTTTATAATCCTTGAAACATAAAATCGAATAGCCTTCACCTTGTTTTGCATTTTCAAAATCTGACTGTACGGCATTACCGCCAATATCAGAGGATACCTTTAAAATAACAGGACTGGTTAATTTGCTGTACAGGTTATAACTATAATTACTGGTCCACCATGCTCCTGACCACCTAACATAATCTGGTCTTTCTGTATAAGGAGTATTGTAAAACTTACCGTCTGTTGAACAGTATGATCCCCCCAGTTGAATTATACCATCTGATTTGTACATGGTAATTGTTTTAGGGTAAGCATCACATATTTCCTTGCCAATAATCAAATTACCATTTGTTTTTAGTGTTTGATCCGGTATTTCTTCTACGCTACCTGCAACCTTGAGAAGTTCAAATTTATTGGGTATATGCCAACCTTCCGGAGCAATTTGTTTGCTGCTGGCTACAGCCCAATAATTATAAAGTTTTCCGGTATTTTTGGCATTGCGACTATCAAATTTATAGTAGCAATAAGCAGGCAATTTCATGCTATTAAAATGAATCCATTCTTCAGCGGATTTCGCTTCTGGAATAATTGTGCCGTCACGAAAAACAGAGGTATTGAGATTTTTACTTTGATAGATAATAATGCCTTTTTTTCTCTCCGCTTTCTCTTCGATCGGCATTGCAGGTAAGATGTTTCCTAACACATTATTACTTGAATTATCGGCAGACGCTTCTGTGTAATGACTTGATGTGTTTTTTGAAGTATCCATAATACTCTCATTTTTCTCTTCAGAAGTATTTTTGAAACATAAAATGGAATAACCATTACCAACATTATCAGAAATAAATTCAGCATCTACCGAATTTGTTTGAATCATTGCGCTAATCTTAACAGCAAGCAATCCTTTATTTTTAAATTCGGTATTAATCCACCAGGCTCCATACCACAAAACATATTCAGGGTTTTTTGCATAGGGAGTACCGTAAAACTTACCGTTTTTATCACATGCACTTGCAGCTAAAGGCATGACACCCCCATTCAATTTTATCTGTATCGGGTTAGGCAAATAGTCTCGTTCATGTTTTCTTCTATTTATATCGAAAGCCTCACTCTCTGGAATATCACCCACACCGAATGCAATCTGAATCTCATAAATATTCGGAATATGCCAACCTTCCGGAATAACTTTATCAGCATTGATAGCGGCCCAATAATTATATAACTTTCCAAGTTTATTTGCATTTTTAGAATCATAATTGTAATGACAATAACAGGGAGTTTTATTTTCATTAAACAACTTCCATTCTTCAGCTGATTTTGCTTCCGCTATAGGACTACCGTCTTTGTAGGTACTTGTATTAAGGTTCTCAGAAGTAAAGGTTACAACACCCTTGGTTGTCGTTGTATACAATGTTTCTTCACGCTTCTCTTTGAGACTTATTTTATCAGCAACTTCATCTAACGCTTTATTTTTTATTACACTGCCATTAATAATTTGAGAATACAAATCTATATCGAAGCTTTTAAACAAAAATATTAATACTATAATTATATTTTTTAATCGATATATTTTAGATAAATATTTTGAGTTCATGTTTTTTATTAATTTTCCAAAAGTAGTCATTATATTTGAGAATATCTTTATATTAAACAAGATAATTTATTTGGGTTCAGTTTTAAATTTTAACAAATAACAGCACTATGAAATTCACACTAGTAGTGTGTGCAAGCTGTAAAATTGGGATTTAGAAAAAATCCGAAAGTAATCGAAAGTTACTTTGTGGTCCCGCCAGGAATCGAACCTGGATCTAATGCTCCGGAGGCATTCGTAGTATCCATTCTACTACGGGACCGGCCTGTGTGAACAGACTGCAAATATCAGTATTTACCCCCGAATTCGCCCCACAAAAATCTGCATTCCGTCAGATTGCACCAATTATACACCCATCCTCGCTTTACTTCGTAACTTTGCCCTGTATGGAAATCCGTATTCGCATACCCAAAACCGCCCTGCTGGCCCTAGCTGCCCTGTTCCTCAGCACCGGCTACAAAACCTACGATAACCTCTTTGAATACAGCAAAAACCTGGAAATATTCGCTACCGCCTACAAACAGGTGGGAACAAGCTTTGTAGATGACGTAAACCCCGGAACCTTAATGCGCAAAGGCCTCGATGCCATGCTTGCCTCGCTGGATCCCTACACCAACTACTACAGCGAAGCACAGACCGAAGAAGCCATGATTGAACGCCAGGGAGAATACGGCGGGGTGGGCTGCCGCATTTTCATCCGCAACCGCTACCCCGTGGTGAGTGAGGTTTTTCGCGGCTATGCCTTCGCCAATGCCGATATACGCTGTGGCGACATCATCAAATTCGTTTCCGGGCAGGAAATGGCCGGCAAATCCACCGGCGATGTCGGTGCCATGCTGCGCGGTGCCCCCAATACATCCCTTACCCTCATTGTGGAACGAAACGGAAAACCACTGGAGAAAAAAATTACCCGCGTTTCCGTACGCACCAAAAACGTGCCCTGGTCGGGCATGATCAACGAACAAACCGGCTACATCAAACTGGATGAATTCGGCCAGAACTGCGCCCAGGAAATAGAAACCGCCCTCACAACGCTGCAGAAAAACCCGGGCATGAACAAGCTGATACTGGATCTGCGCGGCAATGGCGGCGGACTGCTGGCCGAAGCCGTAGATATTGTAGGATTGTTTGTGGGCGAAAATAAACTGGTGGTAAACATGAAAGGCCGCACCACCGAAAGTAACCGCAAATGGATGACCCGCAAGCCTGCCGTGGCCCCCGATTTACCCCTGGTGGTGCTGGTAGATGCCCAAAGTGCAAGCGCCAGTGAAGTGGTGAGCGGCAGCCTGCAGGACATGGACCGCGCGGTTATCATCGGGCAAAACAGCTTTGGCAAAGGGCTGGTGCAAAATTTCTATCCGCTGCCCTACCGCACGCAGATGAAAATCACCACTGCCAAATACTACACCCCAAGCGGGCGCTGCATACAGCTGCTGGACTACAGCAAACGCAACCCCGACGGCAGCGCGGGCAGTATCCCCGACAGCCTGCGCAAAGCGTTCAAAACCGCTGCAGGACGCACGGTGTATGACGGTGGTGGCATTCGCCCCGATGTAATGGTAGATCCTTTCAGCGGCGAGCCCCTGATTAAATATCTGTTGGAAGAACGCTACGTTTTTGACTTCGCCAACGAGTTTCGCAACAATAATGAATCCCTGCCTGCCGAAGAACGGTTTATCACCCCTGCACAATTTGAGGTTTTTGGCAAACAATGCGCTGCCAAACTGAAAACACAGCTGCGCAAAAAGATGGAAGAAGCCCTGCAGAACAGCGTGAAAGATGAAGAGCTGGTGAAAATGATTATGAACGGCGTTAGCGATGCCAAACTGGAAAAAGCCGTGCTCGACCACATCAACCACTGCGGCGAAACCCTGATGTACCGTATGGAATCGGAAATCATTGCCCGCTACCCCGATGCGGAACGCGAGTACAAACACATGTTCGCCGGCGACCCTGATCTGGCCACAGCCCTCAAAACACTAAACAACCCCGATGCGTATAACCGCATTCTCCGAAAATAAATGAGCGCATTGCAATGGCTTCTGCTGCCCCTGGTGGGCGCCGCAGGCGGCTTTCTGGCCGGCATGCTGGGTGTGGGCGGTGGCATCATCTTCATCCCGCTGCTCAGCTGGCTGTTTGCCTCTCTGGGACTGCCCCCGGAAGAAATTGTGCGCTTTACCCTGGCAAACAGCATTTTGCTGGTGGTGGTGAGCGGACTGACAGGCACCCGGAAACAATACCGGCTGGGTGAATGGCAATGGCGCAAGGTTCTGAGTATCGGCGTGCCCGGTGCCACAGTATCGTATGCGGTCACTTATTCCATTCAGCACGGCGACTGGTACAGTAAATCCCGGTTTAATTTAGTCTTTCTGTTGTTTTTAGCCATCTCTGTAGCCAACATGATTTTTGGCAAAAAAAAGGACCCGGAAGCAACCATACCGCAAGAAAAACCCTTATCAGCCGTACTGGTGGGCATCTTTGCCGGTGCGGTGGTTGCCCTGAGCGGGCTGGGCGGGGGTGTGATTATGGTTCCCCTTTTTCGTATGGTACTTAAAATGCCCATGCGGCAGGCCACAGCGCTCTCCCTGAGCATTATCCCTGCGCTGGGTTTCGCTCCGCTGACAGGCTACATGCTGGCGCCCGGTGCAACCCAATTGCCATTTTTACACACGGGTTATGTTGCATGGCCCTACGCCCTGCCCATGGCTGCGGGCGTAGTCGTGTTTGCCACCGTGGGAATGAAAGCCGCTAAACACATCTCCGAAACCACTTTACGGATTATCTTTGCAATCCTTTCCTCCATCGTAATTGTTAAAACCTTGTATGACATTTTTTCTTAATAACCTTAAGGCCCTTCTCTTCTGCACGGCTGCGGTATTTGTAGGATTTTTACAGGCCCAGAAGCCCGCAAATGATAAACGCATCTACCGTCTTTCCAACGATATTTCCTACCTCGCTTCCGACGCGCTGGAAGGCAGACAGACAGGATCACCCGGCGAAAAATTATCGGCTGAGTTTATTGTTGCACAAATGAAGGAAGCCGGCCTCAAACCCCTTAAAAAAGACTGGTTTCAGACATTTGACATCATCCAGCTTCGCATAGCCAAAACACAATGTGAACTGGCCTTTGTAGTGGGCCCGGGAGCCGTAAAGTCATTGATCCTCAATGAACACTATTACCCCATCAGCCAGACAGGCAATGAAGACAGTGCGGAAGCTGAGATTCACGATTGCGGATACGGCCTGGTTTTGCGCGACAGCATCAAAAGAGACGATTTTGAAAGCGATGGCGGTGTAAAAGGCAAGATTGCCCTTATCCGCCTGGGTTTTCCAGGTGATCAGGACAACAGCAAAAGCCTCTATGCCGGCGTAGCCGATATCAACACCAAAATCAGAGAGGCACTGGCACACGGAGCCGTTGGCATCCTTTTCCTGCCGGGAAGCAGCGCCGCGGAGGCCCCAAAAGCCCAGCTGGACCGCAATGCTAAAACATTCAACATTCCCATTTTTTACCTCACCGACCTGTTTTCAAAAGAATTACCCCGCGGTATTAGCATGAGAATGAAAAGCCACATTGCAGTATTTAAAACCACAGCCCACAACGTAGTGGGTGTTTCCGGAAAATTTAAAAAGCGCAAAAACAGCATTATTGTCTGTGCCCACCACGACCACCTGGGTTTTAACGAGTACGGCGGAAGCCGCTATACCGGCCCGCAGGCCATACACAACGGCGCCGATGACAATGCCAGCGGTGTGGCAGCCATGCTGGAGCTGTCGCGCAGCCTGAAAGGCTTGAAATACAAGAAGAACAACCTGGTTTTTGTGGCATTCAGCGGCGAAGAGCTGGGTCTGCTGGGCTCAAAGCACTTTTTGCAGCAGTGCCCTGTACCCAAACAAAAAATAAGTTATGTCATCAATATTGACATGCTGGGCCGACTGGATTCGCAAAGCAAAACCCTGATGGTAAACGGTGTGGGAACCAGCCCGGTCTGGAAAACCACCCTTTCAATCATTAAAACCGACACAACCCGTATCCGCATTGCTACCACAGAAAGCGGCCTGGGCCCAAGTGATCACGCATCGTTTTACCTGGAAGGCATACCCGTACTGCACTTTTTTAGCGGACAGCATGAAGATTACCACAAACCCTCCGATGATGCCGATAAAATCAACTACGCAGGCATGGCTGCTGCAGTTGAGGTAATCGAAAAGGTGATTTCGGCCAATACAGGCAAGAAAAAACCTGCGTTTACCAAAACAAAAGATGTCACCCCCGGACGCAGTAATTTCAAAGTGACCCTGGGCGTGATGCCCGATTATACTTTCACCGGCAACGGCATGAAGCTGGACGGGGTTACTGAAGGCCGCCCTGCCCAGAAAGCAGGACTGCAGCGCGGTGATATCATTACCCGTGTGGGCGAAATCAACATTGGCAGCGTTTCGGACTACATGAACGCACTTTCCAAATTCGAAAAAGGCCGTAAAGCAGAAGTAACCTACCTTCGTGACAGCAAAACCCTCACCACTACCGTTGAGTTCTAAAAATGAAAATCATTGACCACATCCGCGGCGCTTCCGGAAAAACCCTGTTTTCCTTTGAAATACTGCCTCCGCTGAAAGGCGCAGACATTGCTACATTGTGGAAAGGCATAGACCCGCTCATTGAATTCAAGCCCTCGTTTATCGATGTTACCTACCACCGCGAGGATTTTATCCTGCGCAACCGGCCCGACGGAACTTTCGATAAGATAAGCACCCGCAAACGCCCCGGCACCGTTGCCATCTGCGCAGCACTGCAGAACAAATACAAGATTGATGCTGTTCCGCACCTCATCTGCGGCGGATTTTCGCGTGAAGACACCGAAAACGCACTCATTGACCTGGACTTTCTGGGAATTGACAATATCCTTGCCCTGCGTGGCGATGCCCGAAAAGGCGACACCCACTTCATTCCCGAGCCGGACGGACATAAAAATGCCCTGGATCTGATACACCAGATTCGCAACATGAACGCGGGTATTTACCTGGATGAGGAACTCACCAATGCCCGCGATACGCATTTCTGTATCGGCGCTGCGGCCTACCCTGAAAAACACATTGACGCCCCCAGCATGGAGGTTGATATGAAATACCTGAAACGCAAGGTAGAAGCCGGCGCGGATTTTCTGGTTACCCAAATGTTTTTCGACAACCGCCACTACTTCGACTTTGTGGCCAAATGCAGGGAGAACGGCATTCAGGTGCCCATCATTCCCGGTATCAAACCCCTCAGTACCTCCAAGCAAATGGAAGTGTTGCCCCGCATATTCCACATCGAAATGCCCGAAGACCTGCGCAAAGCCACCGCAGGCATAACCGATGATGCTGCCATCAAGCAGATTGGTACGGAATGGGCTACCATGCAGTGTAAGGAACTCATGCAAAAGGGCGCGCCTGTACTGCATTTCTACACCATGGGTAAAAGCGAGCAAACCTCAGCCATTTGTAGGTCCATTTTCTAATGAAGGGAATCGTTGTAAAAAGCACAGGCAGCTGGTACAACGTACTCGACGAAGAAGGAAAAGCATGGAAAGCCCGCGTGCGGGGAAAAATCCGCCTGCATGAGGCTGATACCAGCAACCCTATTGCTGTTGGCGACCGTGTGCTGCTGCAACCCGACCCGCAATACCCGGACACCTGCACCATCACCGATATTGAACCCCGCAGCAACTGGGTTATCCGCAAAAGCAACAAGCTCAGCAGCCGAAGGCAAATTATTGCTGCCAACATCGATGTGGCCGTGATGGTAGCCGGACTGGCAGCTCCCCGCACCTCATTTGGCTTTATAGACCGCTTTTTAGTTTGCTGTGAGGCATTTCACATTCCCGCCATCATCTTCCTCAACAAAACCGATTTGCTACCCTCAGGAGGGCTGGAATTGCTAAATGAAGTGGGTGAAATCTACCGCAATGCCGGGTATAAAGTCATCACGGGATCGGCGGCCACCGGACAGGGCGTGGATGAACTTAAAAATGAAATCGCCGGAAAAACGGTGTTGTTTGCCGGACACAGCGGTGTGGGCAAAAGCACCCTGCTGAACTGCATGTTTCCGGAAGCAGAAGCCCGTGTGGGCATCATTTCCGCGGCGCATGAAAAGGGCAAGCACACCACTACATTCGCAGAGATGCATATGTTTGCAGGAAATACAGGCATTATCGACACCCCCGGTATCCGAGATTTCGGGCTGGTTGATATTCTGCCCAAAGAAAGCGGGCAGTACTTTCCCGAGTTCAGGCCCTTTTTACAACAATGTAAATTCAACGACTGCAGCCATACCAACGAGCCGGAGTGTGCCATCAAAGCAGCCGTAGAAGATGGACAAATACCGATGCAGCGTTTTTATTCCTACCTGAGCATTTTGCAGGGTGAGGATGTGTTTAGTTAATTTTTATACATTATTCTATGATTTTTTCAATTTTATGTAAATTTTGTGTATTCTTGAACCATGAAAAACATTTTATTCAGCTTTCTTTGGATAATTGCAAATTCAAGTCAAGCGCAAAAAGTAGATTTAGATCCTTTTAAATTTAATTTGGAATATCGTGATTTACCTCATGATATCTTTGACTCTAGTCTTAAAAGTTTCACCCCAATCATTCAGTTAACGCCGTTCACAAAGGAACATATTAGCGAAGAAGTGGTAGCTTCGAAACTTTTAATCCATGGCTATGAACGCAGCAATAGCAATGCTGATATTCAGTTTGTATTTTATATGAGCGACATAACCATTTTGGAATTTGATATACTAGAAACTGTAGCTGAGTCTAAAAACAGAGATGGCACTATTAACAAAAAATATTCTTATTTTGGAGTTCTGAAATATAGATTATCTGCAATTGCATATCTCAAAAATAAAGCTGGAAAAGATTTAGTTAGACGCACTGATCTAATCTTAAACAACTCTCTTCAGCCCTTAATTTGGAAAAGTAAAGAGTTTAATACTAGCAGCGCAGCGAGCCAATATATGAAGGATAATATTGAAATTATTAACGGCAATCTTTTAAGAGAAAACCTAAATACAGCAATAGTCGATGCAAACCAATGGGCTAATTACTGCGTTGGATTCCCACTCAAAAAGGATAACGTGCAGCTATGGCTATTGGATAGCAAAAATCACCCCGAATATGAAAACATGCACAAACGCTGGAACTCACTTAAAATTAGTCTGCAAGAGATTACAGCTGTAAGCATTAATGAAGATATCAAATTAGTAATAATAGAGGCTATTAAATATTTTGACAGTATTAAAATAACATATAATGGTCAGGAAAAATCTGACAAAAAAATGAGGTATGCAGCTTTTTATAACAATGCACAACTTTACCTCATATTAGATAAGCCAGAAGAAGCTAAAAAAGAAGCTGAGGGTTTAATAGTTAATGATTATGATGCCAAGGATGGTGAACGAATAAGAAAACAGGCAGAGGGGCTGTCTGAACTTTTTAAAAAGCATGACATATATACTCGACATTTCGAAGCTATGCAGCGACCATATAGAAGATAAAAAAAGGCGGTATCGCGCCGCTACAACCCGCTGTCCTTGCTGCCTTCCGGCCCTGGGGAATTGAACGGGGAGCTGGCCGTACCGCCGGTGCAAAGATAAGGGTTTGGCGTTTATTAGTCTAATGGTTTATTTGTCTCATGGTTTATTGGGAAACATGCACATGCCGGCCCGGGTTTAAACCGTAGGCTGTGAGCCGGGGAAGAACATGTTCAAACTATACACTGTTAACTATACGCTCGTATTCCCGTAATTTTGAACCTTCATGGCAAAAACCGATCTGGAATTCAACAAAAACGAAGACCTGAACAAACAGGCCTGGGATGCAGTCAAACAAAAACTGTCCGTCATCCACCAGGGGGGCGGGGCCAAAGCGGCCGCCAAACAAAAGGAAAAAGGCAAAATGCTGTGCCGCGAACGCATCGATTACCTGCGCGACAATAACTCCGAATGGATCGAAATCGGGGAGTTTGCAGGCTTTGACATGTACCCCGAACACGGGGGCTGCCCCGCCGGCGGCGTGGTGGCAGGCATCGGTTTTGTTTCGGGCAGACAGTGCATGATTGTGGCCAACGACGCCACCGTAAAGGCCGGCGCCTGGTTTCCCATTACCGGCAAGAAAAACCTGCGTGCCCAGGAAATCGCCATGGAAAACCACCTGCCCATTATCTACCTCGTAGACAGCGCCGGGGTTTACCTGCCCATGCAGGATGAAATCTTCCCGGACAAAGAGCACTTCGGTCGCATATTCCGCAACAACGCCATTATGAGCAGCATGGGCATCACCCAGATTGCCGCCGTGATGGGGAGCTGCGTGGCCGGTGGCGCTTACCTGCCCATCATGAGCGATGAAGCCCTCATCGTAGACAAAACCGGATCCATCTTTTTGGCCGGCAGCTACCTGGTAAAAGCCGCCATCGGCGAGGATGTTGACAACGAAACCCTGGGCGGCGGCACCACCCAAAGCGAAATCAGCGGGGTGATTGACGATAAATTCCCCGACGATAAAAGCTGTCTCGACCGCATACGCTACATCATGGACAAACTGGGTAAACCCCACGATGCCGGTTTTAGCCGCGTGACACCCGCAGCGCCCAAAGAAAATCCCAAAGACATCTGGGGTATCCTTCCCTCAGAACGCTCCAAACCTTACAAAACGCTTGAAATCATTCACCGGCTGGTGGACAACAGCGAGTTTGAGCAATACAAGGAAAACTACGGCAAAACCATAATTTGCGGCTATGCCCGCATCGATGGATGGGCTGTGGGCATTGTTGCCAACAACCGTGAACTGGCTAAGGCCAAAAAGCCCAGTGGCAGCACCGAAATGCAGTTTGGCGGTGTCATCTACAGCGACAGCGCCGACAAAGCCGCCCGCTTCATCATGAATTGCAACCAGAAAAACATTCCGCTGGTGTTTCTGCAGGATGTGACCGGCTTTATGGTGGGCAGCCGCAGCGAACAGGGCGGTATCATTAAGGACGGCGCCAAAATGGTCAACGCCATGAGCAACAGCACCGTGCCCAAATTCACCGTGATTATGGGCAACAGTTACGGTGCAGGCAACTATGCCATGTGCGGTAAAGCCTACGATCCCCGCCTGATTGTGGCATGGCCCTCGGCCAAAATAGCCGTGATGGGTGGAGAACAGGCCGCCAAGGTGCTGCTGCAGATTGAAGAAATGAGCCTCAAGGCCAAAGGAGAGGAAATTACCCCCGAAGCCAAAAAAGCCCTGCTGGATAAAATCACGCAACGCTACGAAAACCAGACCACACCGTACTACGCAGCATCACGCCTGTGGGTAGATGCCATCATCGAACCGGTTCAAACACGCACCTGGATCAGCATGGGCATTCAGGCCGCTTCGCAGGCACCTGTAAAACCCTTCAATGTGGGGGTGCTGCAAACCTGATAAAAACATTTGTTGTTTGAACAAACTTTTATTAACTTTGTTAAACACGAAACCATGGCTAAACAGGAACCCCGCAGAAGCTTTTTAACCCGCCTTGGACTGGGAATCGCCGGTGCGGCTGCACTGCCCGCCCTGGCTATGGCAAAAGCCTTTAAAAAAGAAGAAGAAATGAGCAATCCCATCAAACGCAGCATGGAACTCGGTTTTCAGTGGGAAACCCTGGATCCGTTTTTGTTTTGTGTGCACCACGAAGACTACTTCCCCGCCGGCAACGAGCAGATGGGGCCTGCCCCTGAACTGCTGAGAGGGCGTTCCATTGGTGATGATTTCATCATCAAAGACGGATGGCGCATGTATCACGGAGATACTGTGCCCGGTTTTCCGGGCCACCCGCACCGCGGTTTTGAAACGGTGACCGTGGTACGACGCGGGCTGGTGGACCACGCCGATTCACTTGGTGCCGCAGGCCGCTATGGCGACGGCGATGTGCAGTGGATGACCGCCGGCAAAGGCGTGCAGCACTCCGAAATGTTTCCCCTCATCCACCCAGACAAGGATAATACCATGGAGCTGTTTCAGATATGGCTGAACCTGCCCAAAAGAAACAAGATGGTGGAGCCGCATTTTAAAATGCTGTGGAGCCATACCATTCCCCGCCACAACCACACCGATGCCCAGGGTAAAAATACCATGGTGGAAGTAATTGCTGGCCGGCTGGCTGACAAAACAGCCCCTGCTCCCCCGCCTGACTCATGGGCCGGAATGCCCGAAAATCAGGTGGCCATCTGGAATATCAGCATGGAGGAAAACGCATCCTTCACCTTGCCGGCTGCCGGTGATGGCATTAACCGAATGTTGTATTTCTATGAGGGAGAAACGCTTACCCTGGCGGGTTACGAACTGAAAGCCTACCACGGGGCCGAACTGGATGCCCGCGCGGATGTGGTTATTCAAAACGGTCCAAAAGCCGCTAAAATCCTGATTCTGCAGGGCAAACCCATTCAGGAGCCCGTAATTCAGTACGGTCCGTTTGTGATGAACACCAAAGACGAAATCTACCAGGCCTTTCAGGATTACCACGCCACGCAATTTGGTGGCTGGCCCTGGCCCAAAACCGGGCAGGTGCACGACCGCAGCAAAGGCCGCTTTGCCTTGCATGCGGATGGCAGGGAAGAATTGCCGGGGTAACGTTCGCTTATTACCGCTTCTCAGGCATTATAAACTCCAGCGCATCTTTCATTTGCCTGCGCCACTCCGTTTCGTTGTGGTCAGCACCTTGATAAACCACCGTTTTCCAGTTTTTGCCAAATTCATACCCGCGCTTTTTCATGATCGCATCCACCTTTTTCTGGTGCGGACCGTAAAGCGAATCCAGATAGCCGGTGCCGTGCGCAAAAAATATCCTGTGTTGGCCGGTTGTAGGCAGTTTTTGGGTCAAATAGCGCTGAAATGCAACCGGAGCGGCAGGATAGCGCAGGTGTGACGTGCCCGGCCAGTGCGTTGAAAGACAAATGGCTTTGCCAAACACATCCGGGTATTCGCAGAGCGCATACCAAGAGATAAGTCCGCCCATGCTGGCCCCTGCGATGATGGTATTTTCGGGGTTTGTTGCCGGCGCGAATCGTTTGTCTATATAAGGTTTCAGCTCTTTTACCAGAAATTTGAGGTAGGCATCGGCATTCGAAGTTCCCTCAATGCCAAACAGGGGTACACCACCCCCAATTTTAGTGATGATGCTGTCTTTATCGGCCACTGACAGGTAGTTATCCCAAACCTTTTGCGGAAAATAATCGCCGCTGCGGTTTTTACCGTCGTTCCAAATGCCCACCACCACAGCTTTTGAAGTGCGTGCCGAGATTACTTCGTCCATGCCCCACTCCTGCTTGTTCCATGTGACGCGGCTGTCAAACAGCATTTGCCCATCGTGCATATAAATTACAGGCGTGGATGCTCCCGGCGTGTAACCATCGGGCAGCCATACCGCCACCCGGTGCGGAGCGGTGTACCTTGACGGGAAATAGCCCAGTTGAATAAGCCTTCCTGCAGACACTTCAGGATCTTTCTGCCGCCGCAAGGTTCCGGTTTGTATGGCCTCCCAGGTTAATGCAGGACTCCAGAAAGTATTGGGCATCATGGTAAACAACACCGCCGAATCTTCAAAAGCCAGGCTATAGTTGAATTGACTGCCCGGACCACCTTTACTGAATGACAGGTAATTGATGGCAAATCTTGCGGGCAGTTTTAAACTGTCGTAACCGGCAATAGTGGCCATTCCGGCTGCGCTGTCATCCACGGTAAGTGTGAGGGTGTCGTAGTGCTTCTCATATCCGGAAGTGGAAATAAACGTCATGGAATAGGCCTTTTTACTTGCACCGGAAAACCCTTTGGTAGTTGGATAAATGCTAATTTGCCGCGTATACCGGTTTCCTTCGGTTTTACTGCCCGGATACACCAGCACAGAGCCTTCAAATGTGCCCAGAAAACGCAACGGAAGCCCACCGGAGGCATTTTGGGCACTCAGCCACCCAATTCCATATAAAGAGGCATAAAATGCCACTGTAAGGCCTTTCATCATGTTTGGCGAAAATAACACAAAACCTGCTGAATGGGGTTACTTTTGCAGGGTTGTAAGCAAGCATTGTGGGAACCAACTACCTGTCCATCGAAAACATCTCCAAAACCTGGCATGACCGTCCCGTGCTTTCGGGCATTTCCTTTGGCATAGACAAAGGCGAAAAAGTGGCGCTGGTGGCCGGTAACGGACAGGGCAAAAGTACCTTGCTCAGCATCATCAGCGGGCAGGAAAACCCCGATTCCGGGCAAGCCATCCTGCGCAAGGACATCACCGTGGGGTTTTTGCCCCAGGAACCCGAACTTAATCCCGCACAAAGCATTCTGGAAAATGTATTGCTGCAACAAACCCCGGTAACCCGCGCCGTAGCCGATTATGAAAAAGCCCTGCTGCTTCAGGAAGAAAATCAGACTGACGCAGCCCTTGAGGCCTTACAAAACGCCACCGAAACCATGAACCGCCTGGGCGCCTGGGATTATGAATACCGGGTGAAACAGATTCTCAACCAGTTAAAAATCCGCGATGTGGGACAGTCGGCGGCTTCGCTCAGCGGCGGACAGAAAAAGCGGGTGGCGCTGGCACGCATACTCATCAGCGAGCCCGATTTGCTTATCCTCGACGAACCTACCAACCACCTGGATCTGGACATGATAGAGTGGCTGGAAGATTACCTCACCCAACGCGACATTACCCTGCTGCTGGTTACCCACGACCGCTACTTTCTGGACCGTGTTTGCGAGCGCATCATTGAGCTGGACGGCGGACAGATTTACCATTACAAAGGCAATTACAGCTATTTCGTGGAGAATAAGGCCCACCGCGAAGAAGTGGCCGCCAGCGAAGCCGAAAAAGACCGCAACCTCTTTCGGCGAGAACTGGACTGGGTGCGACGTATGCCCAAAGCCCGCACCACCAAAAGCAAAAGCCGCATTGATTCGTTTGATGACCTGCAGGAAAAACTCAAGGGTGTAAAACGAAAAAATGAACTGAATATCACCATGCGCATGGAGCGGCTGGGCGCCAAAATCCTGGAACTGCACCACGTGAAAAAAGCCTTTGGCGACCTGAAGATTCTGGATGATTTCAATTACATCTTCCGCCGTGGTGAAAAAGTAGGCATTGTAGGACCCAATGGCGTAGGCAAATCAACCCTGCTGAACATGATTATGGACCTGGAATCGCCCGATTCCGGCAAGATTGTGACTGGCGATACCATGGTGTTTGGATATTTTAGCCAGCAAACCTTTAAGGTGGATGACCACAAAAAAGTAATTGACGTGGTGCGCGATGTGGCCGAATGGATACCCATGGCCAACGGCCATAAACTTACTGCCTCGCAACTGCTGCTGCGGTTTGGGTTTTCGTATGACAAACAGTGGGATTTTGTATCAAAACTCTCCGGAGGCGAAAAACGGCGTCTGTTTTTGATGAGTATTCTGATGAAAGCCCCGAATTTCCTTATCCTGGACGAACCCACCAACGACCTCGATATCGAAACCCTGGGCGTGCTGGAGCAATTTCTGCTCGATTACCAGGGCTGCGCCATTGTGGTGAGCCACGACCGCTATTTTATGGACAAAGTGGTAGATCACCTGTTTGTGTTCGAAGGCAACGGCATCATCCGCGATTTTCCCGGCAGCTACAGCGATTACCGCGAGTGGAAAGAACTGCAGGAGGAAATGCAGACTGTCCCTAAACCCGCGGAAACCACGACAGCCGAAAAAACACCCGAAGCCACCGAAAAACGCAAACTGACGTTCAAGGAAAAATTCGAACTGGAGCAACTGGAAAAAGAGCTGCCTCAGATGGAAGCCCGCAAGGCGGAAATAGAGCAGGAACTGGCCGCCAAATTTGACGACTACGAACAGATTGTAAAACTCACCGCCGAGCTGGAAAAGCTGAAATCAGACCTGGATGAAAAGGGCATGCGCTGGCTGGAACTCAGCGAAATGTAGAGCGTGGCAAAATGCCGTTTTGCTCAATTTTCCGCTGAACAGTGTACCCATGTGAATAACATCCCTTTGCGCCTGCTGCTTTTCCTTGCCTAACTTTGCCCCATGGCTAAACACGCTTATGTATTTCCCGGCCAGGGCAGCCAGTTCGTGGGCATGGGAAAAGACCTCTACGACAATTCCCCGGAGGCAAAGGCCCTGTTTGAACAGGCCAACGATATTCTCGGTTTTCGCATCACCGACCTCATGTTTGCAGGCACCGATGAAGACCTGAAACAAACCCGGGTAACCCAGCCCGCCATATTCCTGCACAGCGTCATCCGTGCGCGCATGCTTGACAATTTCCACCCCGATATGGTGGCGGGCCACTCCCTCGGCGAATTCAGCGCGCTGGTGGCCAATGGCACCCTTTCCTTTGAAGACGGCCTTAAACTTGTTTACCAGCGGGCCATGGCCATGCAGGAAGCCTGCGAGCTGCAGCCTTCAACCATGGCGGCTGTGCTGGCGCTGGAAGACCACAAAGTGGAGGGAATATGCGCCGGTATTAACGGTGTGGTGGTACCTGCCAACTACAACTGTCCGGGGCAGCTGGTGATTTCAGGCAGTGTGGAAGCCGTGAATGAAGCCTGTGAAGCCCTGAAAGCCGCCGGCGCAAAGCGTGCGCTGGTGCTGCCTGTGGGTGGTGCTTTTCACAGCCCGCTGATGGAACCCGCGCGTGAGAAACTGGCCAAAGCCATTGAAAATACACCATTCGCCGAACCTTCATGTCCTGTCTATCAGAACGTAACCGCCTCGGCCGTTACCGATAAGGAAAGCATCCGTAAAAACCTGGTGGCACAGCTCACTGCGCCCGTTAAATGGACCCAAAGCGTACAAGCCATGTGGGCCGATGGCGCCACCCTGTTCACCGAAGTGGGACCGGGCAAGGTATTGCAGGGTCTCGTTAAAAAGATCGCCCCCGAAGCGGAAACAGAAGGTTTTCAGTAAGATTTATCGGATCAGGTTCACCGAACCGCTGATGACCTTGTCTTTCTTGCCATCTTTGCCTTTCAGCATAATCTGGTAAAAGTACGTTCCTTCGGGAAGCCATACTTTGTTGTTGTCTACCGTGCCATCCCAGCAGGCCTCCAGGTTGTCGCTGTAGTAAATCCGTTCTCCCCAGCGGTTGAAAATCTTAAGGCTGCCCGTGTTGCAGTTTTTATTCAGGCCCACCACCTTATAGCAGTCATTTTTGCCATCCTGATTGGGCGTGAATACATTCGCCAGGCGAATATCCTGCAGGCTGTCGGCATTGATGGAAATACGTTTTTCCAGCGTGTCCTTGCAGCCCGAGATGGGGTGCGTAAGATAGACCTTCAAACGGTAAATTCCGGGACCGTACTTGTGGGTAACCTCCAGTCCGTTGGTATTGGTGCTGTCGCCAAAATCCCAGTACGGATTGCCGATGCCCTGTCCTTCAACCCTGAATTTCCATTCGGAAGAACATGGCTCTGATTCCGTCAAAAGCAATGCCAGTGGGGTTTCCAGTACTTCCACATCCAGTTGAAAACTATCCAGTTTATTGCAGGATGAGGAATCTGTCATTTTCAGTTTAACAGTGTATTTGCCGGGCTTGGAATAGGTATGCCTTGGATTGAGCACCGTATCGGTTTTGCCGTCACCAAAATCCCACAAATAGCGTGCGCGAAAACCGGGAGTGACTACGTTGAACTGAATGGAATTGGGCATACACACCGGGTTGGGTGTGGCTGTAAATGGTGAAGTGATGGCATAGGAAACCCTGAACTCCAGCTTAAAACTCGCATTGCTGCAACGGTAGCTTACATTCGTGGGAAAGGCAGAACCTGAGGTAGTAGGAAAGTCATTCAGACCGGGCGGATTGTTAGGACAACTTGCACATACCGATTGGTAAATCACGCCGCGCTTGTCAAAGCGGCTGGTACCGCCATCCACGTGGTCTTCGCTCTGGTTTCCGCCAAAATAAGTGGCATACAGCACATTGGTGGCGTCTTTGCTCAGGGCAATCAAATAAAAATCCGCGTCGTCCGTAGTCTTTTGAATGGCATCGGTCGTCACGGGCAAACCGGCAGTGGTTCCCGCATTCCCAACACCCACATTGCTTCCCCAGCCGCTGAAGTAGATGTTATAGCACTTATCTACCATAAACGCGCAGGGACTTAACTCAGGTGTACCGCTGCGGTTACCAAAGGTAGTAACCCATTTCTGGGTGCTTAAATCATTGCTGAGTTTACCGATAAACTGGGTTGTATTGTCTTTGCCATAGGTGCCAGGACTTCGTGTTATTCTGCCCTCTGTTTGTCCGTTGATGTAGATATTTTGTTCGGGGTCGTAATCCAGAAAATAAATCTGCTCATAGGCCAGGGTGCCCCAGAATGTGCTCCGCAGGACAGAACCCGTATCCGGATTCATTTTCACCACAAAACCATCGGCACCACCGCCCTGATAGGTTGTTTCGTACGTGTTTCCCACTATTGGAAAACCACTGCTCACGGTTCCACCACCCACAAACAGGTTGGCGCTGTCGTCCAGTTTCACGGAATAAGCCGCATCATCACTGGTTCCACCCAGATAGGTGCTCCAGCGCAAGGCGCTCAAATTTCCGTTCAGCGAAAACACCACTGCGTCCAGTCCGCCTTTCGCCGTTCTGTAAGCGGCACGCTGAACAGGAAAATTGTTGGAGCGGGTGCAGGTAGCCGCGAAAATGTTGCCCCGCCCGTCGGCCAGCACATCACCCCTGAAGTCGTCGGCATAATTGTAATGCAACGCGCCGGTATTGATGCCGTCATTGTCGGAACCTCCCAGAAATGTGCTCCCCATAAGAGTTGTGCCATCGCTGCTGATCTTGGCGACATACAAATCGTGGTTTCCGTTATGGGTTTTATCAAACGCGCCCCCCGAAACAGGGAAATCTGTAGACAGTGTGGTTCCCAGCACCAGCAGGTTGTTTTTTTCATCAATACACAGACTGTGAGGGTATTCATTGCTACTGCCACCCAGATAGGTTGCATAAACCAGGCTGCTGCCATCGGGTTTGTATTTTGAAATGGCCACATCACAAGGCAAAAAAACAGGCGCCGCTGCCGGGCCGCTGCCGCCATATATAGTCTGGAAAGCGCCTGAAGTCACGGGATAATCACCCTGATCTGTGTCTACAATACCACCGGCATAGAGATGCCCTGTGGAATCGTAGGTGGCGGTAAAACCAAAGTTATCGCCGCGCGAACCGGAATACGTGCTGAAAACCAGCACCGGATCTATGATGAGGGGTTTACTTTTATTATAGATGCCTGTTAAAAATGACAATGTATTTTCCTGCTGTCGAAACCCACATTCCACCGGGTTTTCTCCTTGAAATGCCAGTGGTTTTTTTAACGTAAAATTGCCTACGGATGTTTCACAGACTGCAGCATTGTCTACCAGTGAAATACGGTTCTGGCCTTGCAGTTCCATCCGAATCAAAGAGGCGTCGGCACCGGGATTCAGCAGCCAGTCAAATTCAATTTCTTCGCCGCGGGAATACACCATGAAATCGATGCCCGGATACACGTTTTTAAGCTTGATACGATTGACAGGGTATATCTCAGTGCGCCATTTTTCGGGATTTTTACCCAAATAATAATTTTCATAATACGCAGCTTCGCCGCTTTGTTCGGTGGTGATTGTTCCGGCTGCATTGCAACCTGCAAAACGAACCTTTAAAACATGCCCGCGGAGTGCAAACTGCGTGTCTTTGCCACGGTAATGAAAAGCCTTGTGTACATTGGGCAGATCTTCTTTGTGCAGCATCTTAATGCTGAATCCGTTTTTCTCAATAAAAATGGCTCCGCCCTTAAAAACAGCCTTGGCTACTATCGGCTCATCCCATTGTCCTTCATTGGGGGTAAAATACAGCGATGACTGCGATTGCAGTGAAATTGCGGAAAGCAAAAACCAGATTGATATGAAAAAGCGCGATTGCACGCAATACAAAGATAAAGATTAGACGCCGCGCCCACATCAGGTGTTGTCTTTGCACGGTAAAAAAATGGGATGATGAAATTGACTCGGGCTTGTCAATCTCGCCCTGCCGCATGCCATGCGCAAAGACAAACCAATGGGAAATGGGAAAAGTTGTCAAATCGCCAATCAATCCCGGAGGGATTACATATCCCTAACCCGGCGCTGCCGCGCCGGGTGGCGCACAAAGGAGCCCGCGACCCCGGAGGGGTCGCATAAACGGGTATGATAATATCCCGGGTCAAGGCCATGCTTCTATAGGCTCAGCATGATACATGGGCCAAGCACGAAAAAACGAATGGTATTACTCCAGCGTCATCTTCAATCCCAACGCCGTATTGAGCGTGTTCAGGATTGCCTGAGGTCTTGTGCCCTGCTCAAAACTGCCGGTAAATACGCGGTCTTTATCTTCGGCATTTTGCCATACCAACCCTTTACCGTAGCGGTTTTTCAGCACCTGCGATATTTCCACGAGCGGTGCGCTGTTAAAAATCAATTTTCCGTCATTCCACCTGCAGGCAGCGTCTGCCATGCCGCTGTACAATTTTCCGTCTTTCAACCGGGCCATCATGTTTCGGTTAAGGGTGGTGCGCTGCCCGTCCGCATCTACCTGCACACGGCCATGAGATACTTCCACGGCAGGCATTTCAGCCGGATAATCCGTTACATTGAAACCCGTGCCCAGCACAGTTACATTCACATGCGCGCTTTGAACGACAAACGGCAGCAATTCATTTCTCTTTACCTCGAAATGGGCCTGACCCGACAAGGTAAGATGCCTGTTGTGATGATTAAACTCAGCATCGTAAGCCAGGCGGCTGTTGCTGTTCAGGGTTACTTCCGATCCATCGGGCAGGGGCAGAATTTTCACTTCGCCCGGACCGGTAGTGGCAACCAGCGGCTCCACATGGCCTCCGGCAATATTTGAGTAAATAACGGCCGCAAAACCGACAACCAGCGCCACGGTGGCCGCAGCCAGAAACCATTTGCGGGTAAGCAGAGGTCTGTGGGTTACACGCAGATTGCGGCTGTTGATTTTTTCTTGCAGCATTTCCCACTGCTCAGCATTTTGCGCAGCCTGAGGATAGGAGTAGCCGGAGGCAAGATCCCAAACCTCTTTGTATTCTTCAGAAACCGGATTTTTATGCTCTCCCATCTTACACCGTAACCCTTCCTGCAGCATTAACCAGCGCGTCTACCTGTTGCTTAATAATAGCAACGGTCACGTTATACTGGGGATTTTTCTTCAACCAGTCTTCCAGATGCTTTATTTCTTCGCGGGACATCAGTCCGGCGGCATACTTGGTTATCAGGTTGGATTCAAGTTGTTCCTTCATGCCTTATTTGTGACCTTAAATACCACAAAAGGCAATCCTACCCCCAAAAGAAATCAAAAATATTTTTATCCCCTGGGATACGTGTCTTCCAAAATGTCTTTTTTGCTTTCCGGATAGGTGTTTGCGGTGTAAATACGCTCGATTATTTCAACCACTTTCAGCCCCTCGAGCGCATTGGTGGTAGGTGCAACATTGCGGTTGATGGTATCCACCACGTTCTCTATCACAAAATTGTGGTTGGCCGCGCTGCCCTTGTAAGGACCGTAATCGTTGGCAGGATTGGCAGGAGGCAGTTCGGGCATGGTGTAATCCTTGATGTGGCAGTATTCCACCTCGTTCATATATTGCCCGCCAATTTTCACGGTGCCGTTTTCGGCAATAATGGTGATCGAGCTTTCAAAGTTTTTATCCCAAACACTGGTAGAGTAGTTGATGCAACCCATTCCGCCATTCAGAAAACGGAATTGTATCATACCAGAATCCTCAAATTCGGTGTTGGTTTTGTGGGTGAAATCCTCAAACTGGGCGCGGATATCGGTAATATCGCCAAACAGCCAGTACATGATATCAATAAAGTGCGAAAACTGCGTGAACAGGGTTCCTCCGTCCAATACCTGAAGGCCTTTCCAGTTGCCGGCTTTGTAGTAACGGTCATCGCGGTTCCAGTAGCAGTTTACCTGCACCATGAAGATTTTGCCCAGTTTACCGCTGTCCAGCAAATCCTTAATCCACACCGATGGCGGCGAGTAGCGGTTCTGCATTACACAAAAAACCAGTTTGTGATGCGCCATGGCATTGTACACCACCTGTTCGCATTCAGCCTTGCTGAGTGCCATGGGTTTTTCAATAACCACATTTTTATTGGCTTTCAGGGCAGCCACGGCGTGCTGTCCGTGCAATCCGTTGGGGGTAGCAATGTTCAGCACATCAAAATCGGGGCCTTCTGCAAGCAGGCTTTGCAGCGAGCCAAAAAAAGGAACTCCGAAGCTCTCAATGCCCAGGTCATTTTTGGGTCTGATATCGGCCAGGGCCACCAGTTCCGCATCCGGATTGCGCACAATCATTTCGGCATGGCGTTTTCCGATGTGTCCGGTGCCAAGTACTGCAAATTTTACTTTCATTTTTGGTAAGGGGTTAAGCGCTTGTTTTCTAGGGTGTAAACGGTGTCGCAAATGTCGAAAACTTTTTCGCGGTGAGCAATAATAATGAGGGTTTTTCCGGATTTTTTTAATTCGGCCAGATGACCCAGCAAGATTTGCTCGGTGGCGTCATCCAAGGCACTGCTGGGTTCATCCAGTATCAGCACCTCGCTGTTGTGGTAAATGGCCCTTGCCAGTGCCAGGCGCTGCTTCTGGCCCTCACTTAGCCGGGAACCATGATCGCCCACTTCGGCCTGCAGCAAATCTCCTGTAGCTTCGGGCCAGCTGAAAGCGGCCATTTCCAGCGCCCTGTGTATCTTTTGGGTGTCGCTGGCATCTGTTCCAAAAACCACATTGTCTGCAATACTGCCATTAATGATGTAGGGATCCTGGCCCAGGTAGGCAAACAACTCCAGTGTGCTTTTGCTTTCATCAATGATTTTTCCATCTACATAGATTTCGCCGCTTTTAGGGAGGTAAAAACCCATCAGCAGCTTTACCAGCGTGGTTTTTCCAGCACCGGAAACCCCGCGTATGCCCACACATTCACCTTTGCGGATGCTGAGATCCAGTGCCCGGATAATTTCCGGTTTATCGCTAAAGGCAAAATGCACATTCTTCATGGAAATCTCCTGCTGAAAATGGCCTACACGTTCTTTTTTCGGGGTGGTCTCCGAAACCACGGGCCTAAGTTGTTCTATGGTATAGGCACTCAGTTTCAGGTGCATAAGGCTTTGCAAAACCCGGTTGGCCGCCGGCAGCATACGGAAAACAGCAATGGCAAACAAGGCCGCCAGTGCGCGCACCTGACCGATATTGTCGCTGGAATAAAAATATGCATAAATCACCAGCAGGGTTATGCCAATCAGGGCAATCATTTCGTTTACCCGGAAAGGCAAGGTTTGCAAATTGATGGCGCGGATGCCGCTTTCGGAAAAACCACGGAAATATTGCAGCATTTTATCCCTGAAATGCGCTTCGGCGCCATGTGTGATGATATCTGTAAATCCGCCGCTGCCATAGTTTATTTCACGCAGTGCTTTGTCTCTGAACTTTCCGCCCGCTTCACCCAGCTCGGTAATGCGCCTGCGGGCAAATCGGTTTACCAGAAAAAACCCACCGCCAATCAAACCCACAATGAGAAAGAAAATGAACGGATTGTACCAGGTGAAAAATGCGGTCAGCAGCACCACAATGGCAAGCTCGCTCATCAGCGTCAGGTATGGAATGTAGGTGCCGGACACAAAATAAAACGGCGAGAAAAAGACCACCTCATTAAAGCCCGGACCATCGTGGTTCAGCCGGTCATAGGAACGTTCCTTGAAAACACGCTCATAAGCACGCTTGGAAAGGCTGAAAGCAATATCGGAGGCCGTTTTGCGGATATACTGCTGCAGCAAAAACGCCAGCAGGCCTTTTACCAAAAAAAACAATAGGGTTATTCCTATAAGGGTTTTAAGAAAATTGGCTTCCGAAGCAAAACCAAGCTGGTGAAAAATAAAACGCAGTTTGCTGCTCTTTTCCAGAAACGAATGGTCAAGCGCCAGCATCAATACAGGTACCATACTGCCCAGGCCAATGATATCGGCAACAGCCAGCAAGGTGTGCCCAAGCAAAATCAACCGGGTTTTGCCCCGCTGGGCGACGGTAAGCAATTGCCTGAAGCCGCTGCGGGCAGTGAGTATGATCTGTCTGGCGTTCAAAGCAGACAAAGGTACGTAGATAAATGAATTTTGTAAATTCCTGCCCTTTGTGAACCTTTGCAGTGAAATGCAGAAAGAAACGGTTTTGGTTATTGGTGCCTGCGGGCAACTGGGTACCGAGCTTACAGAGGCTCTCAGGGGAATTTACGGCGAAAACAATGTGGTAGCCAGCGATGTAAAAAAGAGCGATAACGTGGTTTTTCAAACCGGCCCGTTTGAAGTGCTCGATATTCTCGACAAACCCAAACTGCTGGAGATTCTGGAAAAATACAAACCCACACAGGTCTATCACCTGGCTGCACTGCTGAGTGCCACGGCCGAAAAAATGCCCGAATTTGCCTGGAAACTCAACATGGACGGACTTTTCCACCTGCTGGATGCTGCCCGCGATACCGGCATCGTGAAAAAAGTATACTGGCCCAGCAGCATTGCGGCTTTTGGACCAAATACCCCCCGTATCAACACCCCGCAGTACGGCGCCATGGATCCCACAACGGTATATGGTATCAGCAAACTGGCCGGTGAACTGTATGCACAGTATTACTTCAACCGCTGGGGTGTGGATACCCGCAGTTTGCGCTATCCGGGCCTCATCGGCTATAAATCAGCGCCCGGCGGCGGCACTACGGATTATGCAGTAGCCATTTACCACGATGCCCTCACCACGGGCAAGCACCACTGCTTCCTGAAACCCGGCACGGTACTGCCCATGCTCTATATGCCCGACGCCCTGAAAGCAACGCTGGATATTATGCACGCGCCGGCAGAAAAAGTAAAAATCCGCACCAGCTATAACCTGGCAGGCATGAGCTTCGGCCCCGAAGAAATTACGGCCGCCATCCAAAAACACATTCCTTCGTTCAGCAGCACCTACGAACCCGATTACCGCCAGGCCATCGCCGATTCATGGCCCGCTGTGATTGACGACAGCCGCGCCCGCGAAGACTGGGGCTGGAAACCCGATTACGACCTCGACAGGATGACAGCAGATATGCTGGAGAACCTGCGGAGAATGGGGGTTTCATAGTTTATTGGTCTCATCGTTTATTGGTTTCATAGCTTATCAGGATTCTGATGTTGGTCTTTCCGAAGTTAGGTTAGAACAACAACCTTTCATCCTTCAATTTTTTCATTCTTTCATTAAAAATCTATTTCAGGACGGGACAACGGGACACACCAATAAACCATTAAACTATTAAACAATCAAACCAAATCCTTGACTTTCACCACAGAATTTTGTATATTGCATTTCGGGGATGAAAAACAAGGGATTTTACATAGACAAATACCTCGATGTTTACCTGAAGCTTAAGGCAAAAAACCGGCAGGGTGATATGCGCTATCCGCCTTGGGAATTTATGCAGGAACTGCACCACATCTTTGCTCTTCAAAAAGAACTGCGGGCTATGGGCTTATTTAAAGAAGAAGACCTGGACCGCATGCTGGATAACCAGACCGAGGGATTAACCCATTATTTTATTTACGACGAGCCTTTGCGTTATGAGTGGTTTCGCAAGGCTGCGGCACACAAAGTGTGTGAGGCCATGCAGGCACCGCTGGTTAAGGCGCAGATACAGGAACTTAAAACCCCGCTGAACTTTGATCAGATCGTGTACATCTACAATGCGCTGCTGGATAAACACATCGACATATATGAGATACCGGCAGATGTATTTGCGGCATTCCGGGAAACCCGGCAGTACAGAAGTTTTTTTAAAAGGATGCTGGTCTGACAGTCCGTTCAATCCCAAAGGGTGCCGTCCAGGCCCAAAATAATGCCCGTCCACATGGCTGCCATAAACAACAACAGTCCTGCCAGCAGGGCTAGAATACGCTTCCAAGGTGTAATAAGTTTGAGGAAATCAGGCAATAGCAGGGCCAAAGCACCGCAGGCAGAAGCCAGCGGAGTGATGATGAGCGGACGCAGCATCCAGTAAGTTCCCCATTCGGGTTTGGGATGGTCAACGGCAGAAATAAACAGGGAAATAACACCCAGCCCAACCACATAGCCGGTGAGTACATTCAGCAGGATGGTTTTGGTTTTCAGGCGGTAGATGGGGGGCATGGTGCAAAGGAAAGGGATGGAACCCGCAAGATATATGATGGCAATCAGGTATCAAAACATTATTATATTATAGATTCTAATCCTTGTTTTTTGAGAAAAAGCCGTTTCTTTTGCATAACTTATGAAAAGAGAGACTTTTATAAAATTCAAAAAAAGTATACTATGCTTGGTCATAATTCTAAGTGTTAACAGTATATTTTCCCAAACGCTAACGGTTAAAAGAGATTACTATCCAATTCAATATGGATCACGTGTACATTTCGAGTATCAAGTGCTTCCAGATGGAACATATCACGGCTATTTCAAAGAGTTTAGATCCGACGGAACACTGGCATCAAACGTGACAAAGAAAAATGGAAAAAGTGTTAAAGGATATTATTATTTTAAGGATGGTAAGACCATTGAAAGAGAATTTACTTATAATCAGTACGAGACACCACATGGTATTCAAAAACTAAACTCATACACAGCTAATAAGCTGCTATTTAATCAGCATGTTTCAATGTGGGAGAATGGTGTTATAAAATCAGCTAAAACTCTGTATAATCCCCAAACCATTAAATTTATTTTCGAAAATAACACCGTCAAAAGGTATAATTACATTGAGGATAAGCTAGTGCTGGTTGATAAATATTATGTTGATCCAAATAATAATGCAATAACGGGTTATCTAAGAGAGAGGGATTTGATTATCCATTTTGAGCGTGGAAAATTAAAAAAGATGACTTTTGTTTCTGATACGAATAGAAATCTTTTCTTGAGAGTAGCGCCTGATACTTTGGCGCGCATATATTCTATAAATCAAAAAGATTCATCACAAGAGTATGATTGTTTTTTTGATACTACAAACAATCTTGCTCGCATTGCATATAATGCCACTGGTGGTGTAAATGTCTCTTTCATAGGTTTTGGGTTATCACCAATACAGGTTATTCATTATGACAATACTGAAAGACATGAATCAACCGATTTTTGGGGTTATTTTGATAGAAATTTAGACAAACTTGTAACACGAATTTATGCATTTAAATATTTGAATTATCCTTCTTTAGACAATAAAATTATTAGTTTTTACAGCATTTTTAATTTGACTAATAAATTATATGAATTCAAAAATTATTATGATAATGGTGGAAAGCTAAAAAAGAGAATAGTTTATAAAAGGAGAGACTCCTATCATATAGAGGCATTTACATACGATGCAACAGGTAAACTCATTAATACACAGGTGTTAAATAATTAAATTGGTATTTCTGAAAAAATTTAGTAAAATGGGTTAGACCCATTTTACTAAATCACCCCGCCTTTCTCCGCTCCTTTTGCAGGTCCATTTCCTGCTGCCCGGGAACCAGGAAACCCAGGGGTGCTTTGGCGGGTGGTTTGCTTGCATACCGCTCGGTCTCGCACAGTTCAATGAGGGTGTTGAGGCGCGTATCCTCAAGCCCCAGGAGTTTTTCGGCGTTGAAACGCCTTACTACATTGGTGATTTCACCAGGGGTGAACGCAAAATTTTGCGCCAGGTATTCGGCTTCGGTTTTGCGCAATCCCTTGATCTGCGCCTTCCAGATAGCGGCCAGGGCTTCCACACCCGGTGCTTCAAAGAACAATTTCATCGTCCACCTGCGCTCAAACGCCGGATCCATGTTTTGGGTAAGGTTGGTGGTGCCAATCAGAATGCCGCCAAAGGTTTCCATTTCCTCCAGTACCAGGTTTTGCAGGCCGTTTTGCATCTGGTCCACACTGCGGGTGGCGTTCAGGCGTTTGCCAATAATCTGGTCGCACTCGTTCAAAAACAGGATGGGCTTTACCTCCAGCCGCTCCCACAATTTGCGGTAATCGGAGAAAATGCGTTTGAGGTTGGCCTCCGAATCGCCCACCCACTTACTCATAAAGTCGGAAACCTGAATTTTCATCACAGGCCTGCCGGTGAGTTTTGCCAGCTGCAGGGCAAACTCTGTCTTGCCGCACCCCGGACCTCCGTGGAAGAGCATGGTAATACCCTTCATACGCTCGGTTTTGGATAAACCCTGCTGGTATTCGCGAAAACCCTGCACACTGAGCAAACGGGCTATGCGGTCTGTCTTGCGCTGCAATGCGGGACTGAAATGCAATTGTACCTTATGCACCTCCTCCGGCTGGATAAGGGGTGTATTCACCGAGGCCATTTTGCGGCGGATCATCTTGAGAATAACAGGATCCAGCTCTTTGAGCAACACATCAAACCCCGCCTCGGTAAGCTGCAGGTCGGGGTTAAACTCCATGATATTGGAACCCGTAATTTCCACCAGGCCCTGTTTAATGGGCAGCCAGTCACCGTCCAGAATTTCCTGCCTCAGGCGCTGTATGTCTGCGCGGTTGATGTGGATGTAAGAATCCAGGTAAACAAAGTTGAAGGGCTCATTTTCAATGGCTGCCTTGGTGCAAATGGCCAGCAGGACAAACTCCTCTTCGGGGCCGCCAAAACACATTTTGTCCTCCAGGTACTTTACCAGCGAAAGTTCGCGGTTGTGGCGTCGGGCCAGCTCAATCAGGTCCGAAAACTGCCTGGGCAGCATGTGGTCACGGTCCAGCAGACGGCGGTTTACAAAGTTCAGCATCTGGTCCAGCCCCTGCGGCGCCGCACCTTTAAAACCTTTGGTATCATCTTCATCAATGGCACGCTCGGTTTCGTTACTGAGGGAATAGGAAGGACTGCCGGTTTCGCGGTCGCGGTGCAAATCAATGATGCCGGTGCTGCTCATACGCTTCAGCACCACACGCGGACGGGCGCCGTTTTTTTCGAAATGATACTGCAAAAGATTGCGGTAGACTTTGTCATCCACCTGCAACTGTGTTTCGCCCTGAACGAAGGTAACGGCCAGCACGGCCACCTCTTCGCAGGTAAGACAAATCTCTCCCGAAAGGCGGGTAAGATCGGGCATTTCACCCCATAACCGGCCGACCATGCAGGTGGCCTGAATTTCACTGTACGCCGCACGCAAAGCGCGGTCGATTTTGTAAGGCTGCGAAGTGGTTTTTTTATTCATGATATTTTATTTTTTAAATTTTTAGGCACAAAAGGAG
Source organism: Flavobacteriales bacterium (assembly GCA_947463125.1). Taxonomy (GTDB): domain Bacteria; phylum Bacteroidota; class Bacteroidia; order NS11-12g; family UBA955; genus RGEC01. The sequence continues at coordinate 31,742 of CANHQZ010000024.1, forward strand.
GTGCGCCACTTATGTGGTGTTTTTTGTTTTAGCGTGAAGTTGGAAAAGGGGTGAACAACAAATATACGACACAAACGCTTAATATCCAAATTTTATTGCCGCTTTTTTTGAATTTTTTTATCCGCCTTTGCCCTGCACAATAGGTTAAAAATATTTTGACTAAAAATTTGTTTATTTAGTAACTTTCACTTATATTAATGCGTGATGCGTGTGCGCGCGTTCCTTATATATTAAGCTTAACTGAAACACACCTTATACTCTGAATTACATTGGTTTAAGGTCATTTTTAGCAAGCCTTTTACCATAAACACAGGCATTTCAGACTCCGCTTACCCCGGAAAAGCCTACCGATACTAATTGTTACACATTTAAGTGTTTTAATTGTGATTTCATTATGCCGGTTTATGCATTCTTTTTTGTTTCGGGTTTTTTCCGTAAACATTAGCTGATCCGACCGTCTTTTGCCCAAAACCAAATTTTGGCATACATTTGGAATACCATTTAACCGCATGAGAAATTTTGTTGCCGGCTTGCTTTTGATGCTCCCCGCCTGCCTTTGGGCCTCCAAAGACAGCACCCTGCGCTATGCTAATGCCATTTATGAGAAAGACTTTCGCACCGTAAAAATGGAAAATACCGCCTCCGGATTCCCTTTCCCCGTGGTGCAGATGGGCGAAACCGGCACCCTGAAACTGGAATTTGACCAGATAACCGATGAACGCGATTATTACCAATATACGCTCATTCATTGTGATGCCCTCTGGAACCCCAGCGGCCTTCAAAAAAACCAGTTCCTGAACGGACAAGGCTTTGAAAACATAGAAAACGTAACATTCAGCAATGGCACCCTGATGAAGTTTGTGCACTATGAGGCGGCTGTGCCTGCTGCCAATACCGTTCCACGCGTTTCCGGAAATTACCTGCTGGTGGTATACCGCAACTATGACGAAAAGGATATTGTGCTCTCCCGCCGCCTGTTAGTGATGGATATGAAAGGCCGTGTGGACCTCACCGTCATTCAAAGTTCGCAGGTGGAACTTCGCCCTACGCATCAGCAGGTGAACTTCAACTTCGTGCTCACCGAAAATTATTTTATGCCCAAACCCTACCAGGATCTGAAAGCCGTTATTCTGCGGAATGGAGAATGGATTACCACCAACAGCAGCCTCGCTCCGCAGTTTATATCCGGAAACAGCTACAGCTATCAGTACCAGACCGGA